>NZ_OZ060413.1:0-300000 GCF_964059165.1 Buchnera aphidicola (Cavariella theobaldi) | reverse complement strand
ATTTCAATATCATAATTTATTTTTATAAAGTTATAATTTATTTATTCAATAAATAAAATATCGATAATAATATTTATGAAGTATTTTAATATTTAATTTTTTATAATTATATATCATGCATACTTAAGTATATTTAATATATTATGTTGATGATCTGATATTTTAAATAGCAATATAAAAAATATTTTCATAAGCATTTATAGATTATTTATTAATATAATATATTTCTGTAAAAATCTTGTATATGAGAACAATAAAATGAAAAAAATAGGTATTTTTTTTGGAAGTGATACAGGTAATACAGAAAAAATAGCAAATATTATTTATAAAAAAATTGGTGTAAATATTTCTCAAATATACGATATTAGTAAAGCATCTAAAAAAGATATTGAAAATTTTAATTATTTAATATTTGGTATACCCACATGGTATTATGGTGAAGTACAATGTGATTGGGAGGATTTTTTACCTATATTAAAAAAAATAAATTTTTTAAATAAAACTATTGCTTTATTTGGTTGTGGTGATCAAGAAGATTATAATGAATATTTTTGCGATGCTTTAGGTATCATATATAACATTATACAAAAAAACCAAGGAAATATAGTAGGAAGATGGTCTACACAAGAATATACTTTCGAATCTTCTAAAGCATTATTAAACAAAGATTACTTTGTAGGATTAATTTTAGACGAAGATCGTCAACCAGAAAAAACTGATCAAAGAATTAAAATATGGCTTAGAAAAATTGCACCTTTTTTTGATTTAAAAAATATCATAAAATGAATTTATATGATGACTTTTTCAAGGTAAATATATTATATATTGAAAGAAATTAATAATGTTAATTACATATTTTATTTTAATTTTATAAAATTTTTTTAAAAAATTTTTTTATTTTTATTGTTATAAAAATTATATAATTTTACTGATAATAAAAGCAGTATTAAGTCTAACTTAATACTGCTTTATCATGAACCAATATCGTTTTATATGTATTTATTATTCAATAACTTTAAAGGTTATATAATGAATATTTATATTTTATACGTATTTATTAATTTAGCTAAATCTAAAACTTTGCTGGAGTAACCTGTTTCATTGTCATACCAAGCAATTAATTTAAAAAAATTTTTATTTAATGATAAACCGGCTTTTGCATCAAATATAGAAGTTAATTCTTGTCCGTTAAAATCTGTGGATACAACCTCATCTTCTGTATATCCTATAATACCTTTCATTTCCTTCTCTGAAGATCGTTTTATTTCTTGACAAATTTCTTGATATGATACTGTTGTTTTACAGCGAACAGTTAAATCTACAACAGATACATTAGACACTGGCACTCTAAATGCTATACCGGTTAGCTTTCCATTAAGATTAGGTAAAATTTTTCCTACAGCATTCGCAGCTCCAGTAGAAGATGGAATAATATTTTGTAATGCTCCTCTACCTCCGCGCCAATCTTTACAAGAAACTCCGTCTACAACATTTTGAGTAGCAGTACTGGCATGTACTGTAGTCATTAATCCTTCAATAATATTAAATTTTTTATCTATTATTTTAGCTAAAGGAGCTAAACAATTAGTAGTGCAGGATGCATTGGATACAATGCTTTCTCCTTGATATTTATCAAAATTAGCACCTTTTACAAACATTGGAATATTATCTTTTGAAGGACCGGTAATAATTACTTTTTTTGATCCTGCTTTAATGTGTTTATGCGCTAATTCTTTAGTTAAAAAAAGTCCAGTAGATTCTATAACTACATCAACTGCAACGTCGCTCCACAAAATTTTTTCTGGATCTTTATGAGAGGTAATTCTAATATTTTTTCCGTTTACAATTAAATAATCTTGGTGTATTGCAATGTTATTTTGAAAATTACCATGTGTTGAATCATATTTCAACATATAAGCAATATATTCAGTATTTAATAAATCATTAATAGCAACAATTTCAATATCTTTACGTGTTTGTGCAAGTCTAAATAATACGCGTCCAATACGACCAAATCCGTTTATTCCTACTTTAATAGTCATTTTTTCACCATATTTTTAACATAGTATTTATAAATATTTGTGTTAATTCTCTTTGAGAACTTTACTTGGATTGATAGTAGTAGCATAATAAGATGGATAAATATTAGTCAAAATACCTATTATTATTGTTACAATTAATATTGTTATGACATCTAATACATGTAATTTTAATAATAAGTAATCTGTCAGGTGAAGATCATTTAAAAAAATGGTATTTTTAAAAAATATTTTTAAAAAAAATATTATGTTTTCAAAATTTAAAATTGTAATTATGCCAATAAGCAAACCAAAAAAAATTCCTGATACAACAAATCTTAATCCATAGCATAAAAAAATTAATTGAATAAGAGAATTATTAGCACCCATACTTCTTAAAATGGCAATTTCTTTAGTTTTTTTTAAGATGGATATAAAAGAAATTGATACTGTACTTAAACATGAAATAATAATAACTATTGATATTGCACAATATATGGTTATTTTAATTTTTTGAATATCGTGATAAAAATCTTTATAAGTTTTCATCCATGTATAAATAGCAACTGGTTCTTTTATCCTTTTTGCTGCATCAAGTATAATACTATCCGCTTGAAAAGGGTGAGACATATGAATTTCAATCTCAGCAAAAGTTTTATTAATACTTGAGAGATTAGTAAAAAAGTTTAAAGGCATTAAAATCACGTTATCAGATAATACTTCTTGAGACGTAAAAATAGATTTAATTTTTATAGGAAAATTGACGAAACTGGATTGAACAAAATGATTTTCTTGATTGAATATAATTAAATTAATCCAATCATTTTCTTTAACGCGTAAAATTTTTGCTAGAGAAGAAGAAATAAAAACATCATATTTATTATTTTTTTTTACATTAAAATAATTTTGATTGTTTTTATGAGAAAAATATTTTTTTAAATCTTTTTTACCACTGAAACTCTTAATCTGAACTAATTTAATAATTTTATTTTTTTTTAATAATCCATTAAACGTGATATGACGTGTTACATAGGAAATTCCTGGTACACTTTCTATTTTTTTTTTTATTATAGTCCATTTTAATGGAGATGGATTTTTCAACAAAATCACACCGTGTGGTAGAGTAGATAAAATATTTTTGTTTAATAAAACTTGAAAACCATTTAATGCACTTAAACTTATTAGTAATGCAAAAATACTTGTTGATATTCCTATTTGTGAAATAATAGTTATTAATTTTGTTGAAAAGTTTATTTTTTTAGGACGATAAAAGCGTTGTGAAAGTATGAAAGGCAAATAATTCATTAATATTGTCTTGTTTTTTACTGTCCATGATGTATAAGCTTCCCATTGTTGATTTTTAGTAGAATTGGTAATTTTTTAGCTAATGTAATATCGTGAGTTACAATTAAAAAGGCAGTATTATGATTCTTATTAAATTTTAATATCAAATCCAATATCATATCTCTATTGCATTTGTCTAAATTACCAGTTGGTTCATCGGCAATAATTAAGGGTGGAACATTAATGAAAGCGCGTGCAATCGCAACTCTCTGCCTTTCCCCTCCTGATAATTCAGATGGATATTTTTTTATTTTTTTTTCTAAATTTACCATCTTTAACATTTCATATGATTTTTCATAGGCTTTTTTTGCATTTGTACTATTTATTAACAAAGGCATAGAAACATTTTCAAGAATGTTAAAATCTAATAGTAAATGATGAAATTGATATATAAAACCAATTTTTTTATTTCTTAATTCTGATAAAGCATTTGATGACATTGAGCATAGCGATACATTATTAAAAAATATTTTTCCAGATGTGGGAGTATCTAATCCTCCCAATAAGTGTAATAATGTACTTTTTCCAGAACCAGATTTTCCAATAATAGCTATTATATCTTTTTTTTTATAACAAATGATATATTTTTTAGAACAGACTGTAATATATCTCCATCTTGGTAGGATTTATATAAGTTTATACATTGTAATAAAATAGAATTATTCATTTTTATATAAAATTTTTACTGGTTGCAATTTAATGATAGTCCAAGAAGGAAGTATATTTAATAATATTGTTAAAAATAAAATAGCATTAGTAATAAAAAATATTTGTGATAAATCAATAATAATTGATATTTCATTATGATTGGAAAATACTTTTAAAAAAGACATTAAAAAATTTTTTTGCATAATTAAACAGATACTAGTAACAATCCCTAATACTACTCCTATGATGGTTATGCTGGAACTTAAAATAAAAAATATTAGTATTATTTTCCAGTTTTTTAATCCATGTGCTTTTAAAATTGCAATAGATTTTTGTTTTTCTGTTACACATAGCATTATAGTTATAACAATGTTACAAATCACTACTAATACAATTAAACATAGAAGTACCGTTATAATATATGTTTCAATTTTTATTGCTTGAAATAATGTATTTTTTTGTATTTTCCAATCTAATAATGTAAATTTTTGTGTAAATTTTTTTATCTCATGTCTATTGATAGACAGAGGATTTTTAAACCACAATCTCCAGCCAGTAATATGATTTCTGGGATAATTTAATAAATTTGCAGCATCGTCTTGATTAATTAATATTTGATAATAATCTACTTCATTATTAGTACAAAAAATATCATTAATTTTAAAAATGTGCTCTTTTAAAAAATTTTTCGGAAATTGAATATTTTTAGAAGGTGAGACAATTAATTTAATATGATCACCTAATTTTACATGTAATTTTTCGGCTAATTTTTTTCCGATAATTACGTTATTATATCCTGATTTTAGTTTGCATAAAACATCTTGGATGCTGTATCTATATATATCAGTATAATTGGTAGCATTAATACCAAGGATAGCTCCTATGATTATATTATTATGAGTGTGTATGATAACTTCATCAGAGATAAAGTCGGAAAATTTTATGATTTCTTTAACATTTAATAATTGTTTAGGAAACATAAATCTATTAACATGTCTATCTTTATTAGTAACAATTATATGTGGAGTAAAATATAGAATATTTTTTTTAAATTCCTCTTTAAATCCATTCATCATAGATATCATGATAATCAGAGCGGACACGCTAATACTAATACATAATATCGATAATATAGTAATTATTTTTTTAAATGTTGGAAGATGTTTATTCCACAAATAACGTAAACCAATAAAAAATGATATGGGTTGATACATTTTGTTTATCTTTAATATATTTAAACTTTATATGTATCAAAATAAATATAAAAAATTTTTATATTTTTATATATTAAACGTAATTATTATATAAATGCAATCAATTTAATATATATTAACACAATTTATTAAAAAAAATAAATCAAATAAACTTTTATAATACAATTAATTTAATAGATTATAAATTTTGCATATTGTATAAATAATTATTTATTATACCATTTAAACACAAAAAACATAAATAATGAATATATAAAAATTTTTATTAAATATTTATATAATCTATTTATATAAACAATTGATACATATGATGAAAAAAATAGAATATAACTTTAAAGAAAATACAAAAAAAAAATATATATTAGCTAATGCAATTGGTTTTTCAGGCCTTATTGAATGTTCTCTTATTATAGAACAATATTCGGAACTAGTTATTTTTATTTCTTCTGATATTAAAAAAACAGATGAAATCAAAAAAACAATCAAGGAATTAACAAATTTAAAGATTATGCATTTTAAAGATTGGGAAACTTTACCTTTTGATTGTTTTTCACCTCATTGTAAAATTATTTCTTCACGGCTTTCAATTTTATATAATTTAAAAAATATTAAAAAAGGATTATTAATTGTTTCATTGCCAACTTTACTGCAAAAAGTCTGTTCATATCAATATCTTATTGAAGAATCTATTTATATTAATAAAAATGATAAAATAAATTTTCATACGCTGATACGTAAATTATATGAGATAGGATACGAAAAAGTTAATGAAGTTATTCATCCTGGTGAATTTAGTTATAATTTATCATTAATAGATATTTATCCAATGGGTAACATTCATCCGTGTCGCATTCATGTATTACATAATTATATTTCTCGTTTACATCATTTTAACATATTTAATCAGCTTACTTTTAGTGATATACATTCAATCATCATTATGCCTAAAAATGAATTTCCCATCCATAAGAATGGCATACAAACATTCTGTAAAAATTGGAAAAAAAATTTTAAAATCGATATTAAAGAAGAAGATATTTATCAATCTCATAATCGTAAACTTATACCTGGTATTGAATATTGGCAACCATTTTTTTTTCAAAAAAAATTAATTACTTTATTTCATTATTTATCTAAAAATACTTTAGTGATTTATGAAGATACATTAGAAGAATATGTAAACAATTTTTGGAAAAAAATAAAAGAGCGACATCGCTTGATTTCTTCTCTTAACCGAACTCCATTAATAACGCCTCAAAATTTATGGATAACTAAAAAAGAATTATTGTTTTTTTTAAAACAATATTCTTCTATTGAAATTAAAGTAGGTAAAGTGGTAGAAAACAATAATGCTATTAATTTAAATATACAAAAATTACCTATTGTATCAAATAAATTAAATAAACAACAAAAAATTAATTATCTTATATCCTTTTTTCACATATTTTCAGGTAAAATTATCTTTTTTCTAGAAAACAAAAAATATTTAAATATATTTTTAAAATTTCTTCAAGAACATAATATTAATCCTGAACATATCAAAAAAATTACCGATATACATTGTTTAAATAATTATTTTTATACTATTAGTCATATTAATAGAAGCTTTATAAATAAAAAAAGAAATATTTTATTTATATGTGAAAAATATTTACTACCAATATTGATAGATCAACAAATCGTACCAATTATAGAAAAAAAGAAAAATATTTTTATAAATAACCAATTGTCTGAACTAAAATTTAATCATCCTATTGTACATCTTGAACATGGTATTGGAAGATATCAAGGTTTAAAAACTATAGAAATTGCTAACATTAAATCTGAGTATGTGGTTATTAAATATGCAGAAGAAGACAAGCTATATGTACCTATTTCATATTTTCACCTTATTTCACCATATACAGGTATTTCTCAAGAAAATATTCCACTACATAAATTAGGTGGGTCCAATTGGATCAAGGAAAAAAAGAAAATTCATCATATATTATATGATCATGCAGTAAAATTATTAGATATTTATGCTCATAGAGCATCTAAAACAGGTTTTTCTTTTCAAAAAAATACAGAAGAATACAAAATTTTTTGTAAAGATTTTCCATTTGAATTAACATTAGATCAAAAAAAAGTGATTACATCAGTCTTAAATGATATGCATAGCTCAACTCCTATGGATCGCGTAATTTGTGGAGATGTGGGTTTTGGAAAAACAGAAGTAGCTATGAGAGCGGCATTTATAGCTGTATCTAATAATAAACAAGTGGCTATTTTAGTACCAACTACTTTATTGGCACAACAACATTTTGATAGTTTTAAAAAACGCTTCTCTAACTGGTCTTTTCAAATTAATATGTTATCTAGATTTTGTACACAAAAAAAACAAAATATTATTTTAGATAATACTCAGAAAGGTAATATTCACATATTAATTGGCACTCATAAAATTTTATTAAAAAATATTAATTGGTATAATCTCGGATTGTTAATTATAGATGAAGAACATAAATTTGGTGTGCGGCATAAAGAAATTATTCAGCAATCCTATTCTAATATTGATATATTAACCCTAACTGCTACCCCAATACCACGCACATTAAATATGGCAATGACTGGTATAAAGGATTTATCAATTATAGCTAATCCTCCATCTCATAGATTATCTATTAAAACTTTTGTTCAGGAGTATAATTCTCAATTAATTCGCGAGACAATCCTGCGTGAAATATTAAGAGGTGGACAAGTTTATTATATATATAATAAAGTAAAAAACATTAATAATATAGCTAAAAAATTATCTTGTTTAATTCCAGAAGCAGATATTCAAATTGGTCATGGAAAAATGAACAATATTGAGCTAAAAAAAATTATCAATAATTTTTATCAAAAAAAATTTAATGTATTAGTATGTACAACAATCATTGAAAGCGGTATTGATATACCTAGTGCAAATACTATTATTATTGAAAATGCCGATCATTTTGGGTTATCACAATTACATCAATTGCGCGGTCGTGTAGGTAGATCAAATTATCAAGCATATGCATGGCTCCTTGTTCATAATTTTAAAAAAATTACAGAAGACGCGAAAAAAAGACTAGAAGCATTTTTATCTATTGATGATTTTGGTGCGGGTTTTTCTTTAGCTAATCAAGATTTAGAAATCAGAGGTGTTGGTGAACTATTGGGAAAAGAGCAAAGTGGCCATATAAATAGTATAGGATTTAATTTATATATTAAAATATTAAAAAAAACTGTTAAATCTATACAACATGGTGATTGTCTTTCATTGAATGAATTGATAAAAAAACAACCAGAAATAGATTTATCTGTACCTGTTTTATTACCAAAAAATTATATTGCCGATGTAAATACAAGATTATATTTTTATAAAAAAATTGCCAGTACTAGTAATATAGAAGAAGTCAAAAAAGTAGAATATGAGTTGCATGATAGATACGGGAAGATCCCTGATGAAACGAAAAATTTATTATTAATTTCTGAAATTCGTTTACTAGCAGAGCAATTAGGAATTAATCGTATTAAATCTAATGATCATGAAGGATTTATAGAATTTGATACAAAAAATGACATTAATATAAAATACTTATTACAATTATTACAAGAAGAACAACATGTTTGGAAAATAATAAGTACAACTAAATTAAAATTTATAAAAAATTTAAATAATAATTTTCTTCGAATTACATGGATAAAAGATTTATTAAAAAAATTTAAAAATAACTAACAATAATTTTTATGTTTTTAATAATATTAATTTATTTTTTAAATATTATTAAAATCATATTAATAATAAATATTATCAGAAATATATTAAATTATATAATAATATTATTTAATGTATTAAATTAATTCATTTTCTAAAAAGAGACTATATGAAAGAAATTGTATATATTGCTATACCAGATCATAATATAATAGAAGTATGGAATTTATGCCGAAATGGAATTTTAAAATTAATTCAAACCGTCGTGACTGACGGCCAAGTCCAACCTATAAATATGATTAAAAATAAAAATATTTTGTATGCAGGAATCCGTCCTAATAACAGAATTATTATGTATTCTATAAAACATAATGGTTTACTTAAAAAAATTCATGAAAGCTCTTTACCTGGAAGCCCGAATTATATTGCTTTTGATTTTAATAATAAATTCTTATTTTCTTGTTCTTATCATTTTAACTGTATGAGTATAAGTTTATTAAATAAAAATGGAATAGTACAAAATCCTATACAAACTATATATAATATTAAAGGATGTCATGCAGCTAAAGTAAATAAAAAATATAATGTATTGTTATTGACATCTCTACAAGCAGATTGTATTAATTTGTATTATCTTACAAATAATAATCAAATAAAAAGCACTGAACAAAAAGTAATATATACTCAAAAAAATTCAGGACCACGTCATATCAGTATTCATCCGAATCAGGATTTTGTATACACTATTAACGAACTCAATAGCACTATAGATGTATGGAATTTATATCATGAAAAGAACATGGTAAAAATAAAAAAAATACAAACCATAAATCTTTTTTCTTCTCAGTTAAATAAATATTGTTGGGCTTCTGATATTCATATAACATCTTGTGGACGATTTTTATATGCTGCTGATCGCGCATCTAATACTATTCAACTTTTTTATATACGCTCGGATAATAATAAAATTATATTTTTTAAAAGTTATTTGACAGAAGAACAACCTCGCGCATTTTGTATTACTTGGAATAATCATTACTTAATCGTTACTGGTCAGAAATCTAATACATTTACTATATATAGTATATCTTATAATACAGGAGAATTAAGAAAATTAAATACTTATAATACACGTATTGGAGCTCTGTGGATCAAACCCTACCAATTACATATATGATAATATCTTTTTTTAAATTATTTTAATGCTTTTTAAATAAACAAGAATTTTTTATTTAATGCTTTTTTTATTGCATTTGTTAATTGTTTCAGTGCATACGTACTAATAATATATGGAGGAACAATATAAATTAATTTTTTAAATGGTCTAATCCAAACCCCTTGTTCCACAAAAAATTTTTGCATCATCGCAATATTTATTATTTGTGAACACTCAACAACTCCAATAGCTCCTAATATACGAATATCTATTACTCTAGGGTGTTCACGTAATGGTAGTAAATTTTTATACAATTGTCTTTCAATATGTAATACTTGATTTTGCCATTCATTACTTTGTAAAATTTTTATATTAGCATAAGCTACAGAGCATGCTAGAGGATTACCCATATAAGTAGGTCCATGCATAAAACAACCGGGTTTGCTATTACTAATTCTATCTGCAATATTTCGTGAAGTTAGAGTTGCGGCTAAAGTAATCGTACCACCCGTAATAGCTTTTCCTAAGCATAATATATCTGGTATAACATTAGCATGTTCAAAAGCAAAAATTTTTCCAGTTCTACCAAAACCAGTAGCTATTTCATCAAAAATTAACGGAATATGATAATAGTCACATAATTTTTTGATTTTTTTTAAATATGTAGGATGATAAAAATTCATACCACCGACACCTTGCACTATGGGTTCTAATATAACACCTGCTATTTGTAAGGAATGTTTTTCAATTATTTTTTTAAATGATACTAGATCATTTTTATTCCATGACGAATGAAAAGAAGAAACAGGTGATTGAGCAAAAAAATTTTTAGGTAAAAAATTATTATATATTTGATGAATAGAGTTATTAGGATCAGATATAGACATTGCAGCAAATGTGTCGCCATGATATCCATTTAAAATGGTTAAAAATTTTTTTCTATTTTGACCCAAAGAGTTCCAGTATTGGATAATCATTTTCATTGCAACTTCAATTGATATAGAACCGGAATCGGATAAAAAAACACAATCTAATTTTGAAGGTGTTAATTGAATTAGTTTTCGACATAACGCGATAGCTGAAGGATGCGTAATGCCACCAAACATAACATGAGACATTTTTTGTATTTGTTTTTTTAAAGCTCGATTTAATACAGGATGGTTATAACCATGTATCGCAGACCACCAAGAAGACATTCCATCGACTAATTTTTGGCCATTTTTTAGTGTTAAATATACTCCTTTTGCTGATATGATTGAATAACATGGTAATGGTTTAATCATAGAAGAGTAAGGATGCCAAATATGTTTATAATCAAAAAGCGCATCAGATAAATTCATTTTTATATATATAATTGAATATTCAATAAAATATTATAAACTTTTATAAAAATAAAATCATAATTTTTTAGAGGTAATATGAAGAAAATATGGACTTTAGAAAAAACAAAAATTCTTTTTCAAAAACCATTTTTTGACATTCTTTTTCAAGCTCAAAAAATACATAGAGAAAATTTTCATCCTAACGAAATACAAATTAGCACATTATTATCTATCAAAACCGGTTCTTGTCCTGAAGATTGTAAATATTGCCCGCAAAGTTCTAGATATAAAACAGGTTTAAAGAAAGAATCTTTATTAAAAATAGAACAAATTTTAAATGCTGCTAAAGAAGCACAATCTGCAGGATCTAGTCGTTTTTGTATGGGTGCGGCATGGAAAAATCCAAAAGATAGAGATATGCCTTATTTAGAAAAAATTATTAAAGAAATAAAAGCAATGGGTATGGAAACTTGCATGACTTTAGGAACTTTAAGTTCTATACAAGCACAAAAATTATCAGATGCAGGACTAGATTTTTATAATCATAATTTAGATACATCCGAAAATTTTTATAAAAATATTGTCACCACAAGAACATATCAAGAACGATTAAATACTTTAGACAAAGTACGTGATGCTGGAATGAAAATTTGTTCTGGGGGCATTATTGGCATGGGAGAAAAAATAACTGATCGTATGCAATTATTAATAGAATTATCTAATTTACCACACCATCCCGAAAGTGTACCAATAAATATGTTAGTAAAAATTCCAGGCACGCCAATGGAAAATAATAAAAATGTAAATCCTTTTGATTTTATTCGTATAGTTGCAGCAGCTCGTATTATGATGCCTAAATCTTATATTCGATTATCGGCTGGTCGACAACAAATGAACGATCAAACCCAAGCTATGTGCTTTATGTCTGGTGCTAATTCTATTTTTTATGGATGCAAATTATTAACGGCTAGTAATCCAGAAAAAGAACATGATTTAAAACTTTTTAAACAATTAGACTTGCATACTGCACATAAAAAAATAAATTTTTCAAAAAAACAAAACACTAATTCTGAATTTAAAACTGTAAAAATAAAAAAAAATCAATATTATAATGCGGCTATATAATTATATATAATATATTAAAAAATTATTTTGTATAATCTTTCTAATACATAAGAAAACATACTGTTATCAATATGTACTAGATATAAATACATATATATATTATAGTATAGCGAAATGTTTATACAATATTTAGATATAAAAAATATTTTAAATTATTTAATTTGCAATAATAATAAATAAAAAAAATTTTTTTGAAAAAATAAAAATAATGCATCATAATTATATAATATAATTTTTTATTTATTTTATTTTAAAATATTATTGATTTTAATACTCTATGTCTCAATGATATGACATAGAGTCGTACACGCAATAATAGTTAATATGTAAACAATTTTATTCACATAATAATATATTCGCGTATATAAAAAAATAATACCTTTTATTAATGACAATTAATTATGATTAAAAAATATTTCATCACCGGCACTGATACAAACATTGGAAAAACATTTGTGAGTAGAATTTTATTACGCACAGCAAACAAATATGGATATCAAACTGCAGGATATAAGCCTATTGCATCTGGAAATTATACAAAAAAATATGGCTTAAAAAACAAAGATGCCATAATTCTTCAAGAAAATAGCTCTGTATCACTAAAATATAAAGAAGTGAATCCGTTCTGTTTTTATGAAAATTCACCGCCTCATATATTAAATAATGTATTAGGGAAAAATATCAATAAACAATCTTTATCATTAGGTTTATATAAATTAACTCAAAAATCTAATTGGATATTAATTGAAGGTGCTGGTGGTTGGTATACGCCAATATCATATTGTAATACTTTTGCAGACTGGGTACAAGATGAAAAATTAATCGTTATTTTAATTATAGGAATAAAATTAGGATGTATTAATCATGCTATTTTAACCGAAAAAGCTATTTTATCAGATAAAACGATATGTGCTGGATGGATTGCAAACATCTTATTACCTCAAGAAAAATATCAAATAGAATATATGTCTACTTTATTAAGTTATATACAATCTCCATTGTTAGGGATAGTTCCTTATATGAAAAATTATAAAATAATAAAAACACAAAATATTAATATCAGGTTGCCTTAAATATATACTGGATATTCAGCGCACAAATCAAGTACTTTATTTCTTATTTGTAAAATATTTTTTGTATCTTTAATGTCATTTAAAATGCTGATAATCCAATATGCAACAAGAGATATTTCTTTTTCTTTAAAGCCGCGTCTAGTGACAGCAGGCGTACCAATTCGTATTCCTGAGGTAATAAATGAACTTTTTGGATCATTGGGAATATTATTTTTATTAATAGTGATATTTGCTTGACTTAATATAATATCTGCTTCTTTTCCTGTGATATTTTTATCTGTTAAATCGATTAAAAATAAATGATTAAAAGTGCCTCCAGAAATTATTTTATATCCTTCCTGAAGAAAAATATCAGTCATCAATTGTGCATTTTTTATTATTTGTTTTTGATAAATAAGAAAGCTAGGCTCTAATGCTTCTTTAAATGCAATAGCTTTTCCAGCAATAACATGCATCAAGGGTCCACCTTGGCTTCCAGGAAAAACAGACAAATCCAATTTTTTATATAATGTACTATCACCATACTTGGAGATAATTAATCCACCACGCGGCCCTGCTAATGTTTTATGAGTAGTACTTGTTACTACATGAGCATAGTATATAGGATTAGGATAAATTTTTGCCGCTACTAAACCAGCAATATGAGCCATGTCCACCACAAAATATGCATTAATACTATCTGCAATATCACGCATTTTTTTCCAATTACATATCCCGGAATATGCAGAAAAACCACCAATAATCATTTTTGGTTTATATTTATATGCTAAAGATGACAATTCTTCATAATCAATTTGACCTGATGCATTAATGCCATATGAAATAGTATTGTACATTTTACCTGAGAAATTGACTGTAGCACCATGTGTTAAGTGACCACCGTCCAATAATCTCATACCTAATATTGTATCTCCAGGTTTCAATAATGCTGCATAGACAGAAAAATTTGCTTGAGATCCTGAATGCGGTTGAACATTGGCATAATCCGCATCAAATAATATTTTTGCACGATTAATTGCTAATGTTTCTATGATGTCTACATATTCACAACCACCATAATATCTTTTTCCAGGATATCCTTCAGCATATTTATTAGTTAGCTGAGATCCTTGAGCTAACATAACATATTGACTAGTGTAGTTTTCTGAGGCTATCAATTCAATATGATTTTCTTGTCTTATTTTTTCATTTTTTATAGCAGTCCATAATTCTATATCATATTTTGATAATGTTGTTTTATTATTAAGCATGTTTTTCCTAAATACTCTGTTAAAAATAAATATTTTATTTTATAAAAAAATTTTTTAATATTTTATATTTTTAATTTTTTAAAAAAAAGAATTAATTTTTATTAAAATTTCATTTTTAAAAATATAATATTGCTTGTTGTATTTTAAATCTTTTACTAAAAATAATCCCCTTTTTACTTCATCGTCTCCTATTAAAATAGCAATATGTGATGGAAAGTTAACAGCATGTGTTATTTTTTTTGCAAGAGTACAATTAGAAAAATCAGTAAATACTTTTAATTTAGGATACACATCATGAATTTCTTCTGATAAAGCAATAGCATAACGCTTATTGCTATCTCCTATAAAAATAATGTAAATATCAATCCCTCTTTGATCAGGAAAAAAAATATTACTATTTTGTGCTAATAGTATTAATCGCTCCATTCCAATAGCAAATCCAATTCCAGATATTTTTTTGATGCCCTTGTTATCAAGAAAAAAATTATATCTACCTCCTGCACAAATAGCATCTTGCGCACCTAATTGATTACTTCTCCATTCAAATACAGTACTATTATAATAATCTAATCCTCTGATTAAAAATTTATTATGATAATATTGTATTCCACAGTCATTAAGCATTGTGCATAATGTTTTAAAATAATTTTTTGATTTTTTGTCTAAATAATTGTATAACAATGGTGCTTTTTTTAATATTTTTTTTATATCTTCATTTTTAGAATCTAAAATGCGTAAGGGATTGGTATATAAACGACGTTTAGAATCATCATCTAGCAAAGACTCGTACTGTTTTAAGAAAAATATTAGTTCTTTTTTATATTTTATCCTATCATTCTGAGAGCCAATAGAATTGATTTCTAATTTTATATCTTTATCTATACCTAATACCTTCCATATACGACTAGTAAGTATCATTATTTCTAAATCAATTTCGCTGTAATCGAGTCCAAAAACTTCTGCACCAAATTGATAAAATTGTCTATATCGTCCTTTTTGTGGTCTTTCATACCTAAACATAGGACCAAAATACCAAAATTTATTGTTTTTATGCGCTAAGTTATTTTGTATAATAGCACGTACGCAGCCTACAGTGCCTTCTGGACGTAAAGTAATATTATTTCCTTTTCGATCTTGAAAAGAATACATTTCTTTTTCAATAATATCAGTAATGTTTCCAATGGCTCTTTGAAAAATTTCTGTTTTTTCTACTATAGGTAACCTAATTTCTAAGTAGCAATAACTGTTTAAAATTTCTTTAATAATATTTTCTATATAATTCCATAATTGCAATTCTTCTGGTAAGTAATCATGCATACCTCTGACGGATTTAATTGTTTTTTGCACTATTTTCTCTTTTTATTTTTTATTTATTTTTGATATCAATCATGACATGCATTTAAATACAGAAATCAAAAATAATTTTATAATTTAAATATTTTTATATTATATTTTGGATTCCAAACAAAATATTATTTTTGTAAAAATTATTAAAAAATTTTTTTATCTAATAATTTTTATTATTTATTTATTCTAGATTATATAGATTATTCACATAAAAAAATATATTTAAAAAAAATATTTTATTGTTTTATCTAACAGAAGAAATAATATATTAAAATATCCTATATATAAATTAATAAACAAAAAAATGATATATAGTATAGATTGAAAACATATTCAATAGTTAATACAGTATTTTATTTTAAAAATATGAAATATATTTTTATATTTTATTATTAAAATTAATATTTTTAGTATTATCACCCGTTAACTGACCGCATGCAGCATTAATATCTTGGCCTCTATTTTTTCTTATAATAGTTGTAAATCCGTTTTTTCTTAAAACATTAGCAAAAATATTAATGTGATTATCAGTACTACATAAAAAATGTGCACCTTGAAAAGTATTCCAAGGTATTAAGTTTATTTTACTTGGTAGACGTTTTAACAAACGCGCTAATTCTTCAGCATTTTGTCTCGAATCGTTAATTCCATGCAGCATTACATATTCAATTGTCACGCCACCATGGTTTGCGTTAGATTTTTTTAAATATTGAGATACAGAAGATAATAAAGATGCAATATTATATTTTGTATTAATGGGCATAATAATATTTCGAGTAACATCATTAGATGCATGCAGAGAGATAGCTAAATTAACATCAACCATATTCACAAGTTTATTTAATGCTGGAACTATACCAGAAGTAGATATTGTAATACGACGTTTAGATAAATTAAAAGCATATATATCCAAAATTATTTTTAATGCAGAAACAACATTTTTTAAATTAAATAAAGGTTCACCCATGCCCATAAAAACAACATTAGTAATGCTTGTATTAATGTTTCGACTTTTTAGAGTTTTATTTGCTTGCCATATTTGAGCAATAATTTCTGATACTTTTAAATTTCGTTTAAAATTTATTTTTCCTGTGGCACAAAAATGACAATTTAAAACACATCCTATTTGTGAAGAAATACACAATGTAGATCTATTTTTATCGGGTATATAAACAGTTTCTATATTGTGATTGTTATCCAGAGATGTAATCCATTTAATTGTACCATCACAAGAAATTTTTTCTCGTGTAAATTTCGGAGCAAATATACAAGCTGTTTCTTCTAATTGACGCCTTAATTTTTTATTCAGATTTAACATTTCTTTAAAATCAGAACAATAATATTTATAAATCCACCTCATAATTTGTTTAGCAACGAATTCTTTATATCCTAATGATTCTATAAAATGTTCTATTTCTGTACGATTTAAATCTAATAAATTAATCTTGTTAGTAAAAATATTTAATATATTAATATCTTTATTCATATCTATTTCCTATATAATGACTAATTTTATATTTTATATTTATAAATATTGGGAAAATCTTCAATGAATAAATAAATTTATTATTAATCAAAAAATTGAATTATGACATTATTTTTTATTGAATACATACTAGTTATATTAATATAATTTATGGAAAAATTTATATGAAAATATTAAAGATATTTTCTTTGTGATATTATATATATTAATTAAACATTAATATTCTTATATTTTCTATATATTTCGGAGAATCTTATGCATCCTATGCTTAATATCGCTATTCGCGCAGTAAGAAAAGGAGGAAATTTTGTTATACAGAATTATGATACTTATAATTTTTTTCAAGATAGTATCGAAAAAAAACAAAATATTGTTCAAGATATCATGTATAAAACAAATAAAATTATTAGTGATATTATTAGCAAATCATATCCGCATCATGTGATTTTAAATAAAAATATTTATACACCAATGAAAAAAAATGAAAATATTTACTGGATCGTCAACGAGTTAGATGGACAATACAATTTTTTAAAAAATTTTCCACATTTTTGTGTATCGATTGCAATTGTTATTAAAAATATTACAGAAATTTCTGTTATATACGATCCAATAAGAAATGATTTATTTACATCGGTTAAAGGCCAAGGTACTCAGCTTAATGGTCGTCGGATTCGCTGTACCAATATAAATGGATTAGAATCTACTACTGCAGCTGTAAATTTACCACATTATCTCAAACATTCATCCTTTGCTTATTTTGAAATATACAAAATATTAATTTTATCTGGTATATCTTTTTTATGTACCGGATCTACCGTACTCGATTTAGCATATGTAGCTGCTGGAAGAATAGATTGCTTATTTGATTTTAATCTGCATTCGGGTAGTTTTGTTGCAGGAAAATTACAAGCTCGCGAAGCTGGATGTTTAATTAGTAATTTAAAAGGAGGTCATGAAAGTATTACTGATCATTCTTCTAATATTATTAGTAGTCCAAAATGTATCAGATTAGTCATGGAAAAAATACGTGAATATTGCCGTGCATAACGAAAGTATAAAAATAATTATATAAAGTGTACAAAAAATTAATATTTTGCATATAAATATTGAATTTTTTTATTTTTATTATAAATATTAATATTTATAATATATAATTATTTGTAAATATTAAAATAATATTGGTTATTATATAAAGATTTAATACTACTAATTTTATTCTGTGTATTTATTATATAAAAAAATTATAAAAATATCACTATATTTTTATATTACAGTTGTTTAAAAAATGTATATAATATATTATATATGAATATAAGAATATTTATTACATATAAAACATCTTGGATAGTTTAATGAATAAATATAATTTTACCATAAGACATATATCAAGTAGATAAGTATGTCTTATAGAAGCACATGATAAAATGAAAATTTATAATTTATAAAATAGCATTATTTATGATACAATTCCATAAAAACATTAAAGGACATTTTATTTATATAAAACAGTATCATACTGCATCAAATCATTGAATGAATAATTATATTTAATATGATAAAATTTTACAAAATAACTATTAAATAGAACATCTTATTCACATATGGTATATAAATTTGTATTTTAAAATTGAAATAAATTAAAGATATATATCTTATATATATATATATATAAATCTAACTAATTGATAATATAAATGATATTATTTCATCCGTATAACATACAAATAATTTTTTAAATACCCACTAAATTGTATAAATCACTAATAACTTTGGAATTTAGACTAATAAAACGGTTTAATTTTAAATTTTTAGGTAAAATAATATTTCCATATCGTATTCTTATTAAACGACTAACTTGACATTGCAAAAATTCGAATAAAGATCTTATTTCACGATTATGACCTTCACATAAAACACCCTTGAACCATGTATTTTTTTTTATTTTATTTGTATTAAGCATTTCTATTTTTTTAAAAACAAGATATTTATTTTTAATTTTTACTCCATTTTTTAAAATATTTATTTTATTTTGATTTATATTACCAAAAACTCGAATATAATATTCTCTTTCTATAGCATATTTAGGATGCATTAGTCTATAAGCTAAAAGACCATCATTGGTAAATAATAATAATCCTCTAGTATTTAAATCTAATCTTCCTACACTAATCCAGCGATTGTGAATTAATTTTGGTAAATTATCAAATATAGTTTTACGGTTTTGACTATCACATCTTGTACATATTTCTCCTTCAGATTTATTATATAATAAAACAGATGATTTTGATGTTTGATTTTTTATAACTGCTAATTGACCCTGAATTAATATTTCTCCTGGATAATTTTTATATAGTCTTTGCCCAATAATCGCTTTTTTTCCATTTACTAATATATCGCCATACTGAATTAATTTTTCGATATATCGACGAGAACCATATCCCGAGCGAGAAAGTAATTTTTGAATTTTTTCAGTCACTTTGACACCTTAAGAAAATTATCTTTATTATAAGCTTTATTTTTATATTAATATTTATAGAATAACAATGATAAGATATATTATTGATGACATATTAATTAATAATATTTTTATTATAATAAGGCATAGGCATTAATGTTAATAATATTCCTATTATAAGTGGAATCACAAATATTGCTTCACACAATAAAATTTTGTATTCATATATAAAATATTCTAATGTTCCTGAAATGAATGGCAAAACAAGAAACACAGTAGATGCATAGAATGCGCTTACTTTTTTTTGCAAATAAAAATAAGATAAAATACCACAAATTCCTGAAAAATCTCCAAGATAAACGACAGATATAATAGAACGATAAGAAAAATGATTAATATTAGGATATTCTATAAACCATGCTAAAGTCGATAGTAATATTCCAGAAATTAATGAAGGAATAGCATTAAAAGTTAAAACAGATACATGACAACATTTTTTTTGACATTCCGCGTATACTAAAGCATGAAAAAAAAGAGCCAATAATAAAGATAAAATACCTTTCCAGGGATAAAAATATTGTGTCTTTAATTCTAAAAATAATATAATAAACAAAGTTATTAAAGATATTAATATACCTACTTTTTGAATAAAAAATAATTTTTTCTTTAAATATAAATGAGACACAATTAAAACCACAACAGGCATATTGGCAAAAATTATTGAGCTAATGGAAGAGCTCACATATGAACCTCCATATAACATCAAAGTAAATGGTATAGAAAAATAAAAAATAGAAACTAATATTTGAAAATATCTTTGTCCCGATGGAAACAATAAAGGTGATTTTGTCAAAAAAGATAATAAAATTAGTAATGGTGAAGCTAATAAAAATCGCATACCAGTAGCAAATAGCGGAGGAATAGTTTCTACGGCGATTTTCATTGCTATTAATGTAGTCCCCCATGTAATAGAAACTAACGTAAATAACATAATTACTATTGTTTTTTTCATTTAAATCATTCCGAAATAATGAATTATATCTATATGACATAATATTTTTTTATTTTTAAGTATATTACAGGAAAATAAATTATTAAAAATTTTTATTGAACTATACCAGCACATAAATTATTTTAAAATTCTTTAAATTATAAAAATTAATAACAATTTTAAAAATAAATATAAAGTATAGACTATTCTATATAAAAAAATATTACAAAAGGTATAATATGAAAAATATTTTTCATAAGTTAAATAACCTTCAAAGTTTAAGTCAACTAGAAAGTTATCAGTTATTTCAGTCTATTATTGCTGGTAAAATAACACATATACAACTCATATCTATATTAAAAATAATGTCTGCACGAAATGAAACTACTGATGAAATAATAGGAGCTATATATGCATGTTTAGAAAATACAAACCATTTCCCCCGGCCAAATTATCTTTTTTCTGATATAGTTGGAACTGGAGGAGATATTAATAATACAATTAATATTTCTACTGCTAGTGCATTTGTGGCTGCTGAATGTGGATTAAAAATTGTTAAACACTGCAATAAAGGTATTTCAAGTAAATCAGGATCATCTGATCTTCTAAAAAAATTTAATATTAATTTAAATGCTTCACCTGAAAGATCACGTCAATCATTAGATGAATTTAATATTTGCTTTCTATTCGCACAGAAATATAACAATGGATTTAAAAATTCTATCAATGCACGTAAGATGATAAAAAACAAAACTATTTTTAATTTATTAGGGCCTTTTTTGAATCCCGCCATTCCTCCATTTATAGTTCTGGGTGTATACCATAAAAAATGGATATATCCTTTTGCAAAAATTCTAAGTAATTTAAATTATCAAAGAGGCATTGTTCTACATGGTAATCAGACTGATGAAGTGACATTGCATGGAATTACTTATGTCACTGAATGGCATAATAAAAAAATTTTTTCATATCAATTAAAACCAGAAGATTTTGGTATCAAAACTCATCTTATAAAAAAATACCAAGAACATTCACCAGAAGAAAATCATTTTATTATCAAAAAGATTATGCAAGGAAATGGAGATTCTTTATATGAAGAATTAATAGCAGTTAATGTAGCTATGCTGTTAAAAATTTTTGGAAACGAAGATTTAAAAAAAAATGTACAATTCGCATTAAAAAAAATTCGCAGTGGAGCTGTTTATCATCGTATAATGAATGTCTCTCATATCTTAAAAGAAGATCATTATGAAAGACACAATACTAAATAATATCATATATAACAAAAAAATTTGGATTAAGGAAAAGAAGATTCAAAAACCTTTAATTTCTTTTAAACATAAAATTAATAATAAAACACGAGATTTTTATTCTGCAATCAAACTTAAAAAACCTTTTTTTATATTAGAATGTAAAAAAAAATCTCCTTCTTTAGGTGTTATACGGAAGAATTTTAACCTATTAAAAATATCCCATATCTATCAAAAATATGCTTCTGTTATTTCAGTTTTAACAGATGAAAAATATTTTCATGGTCATTTTAAATTTATTACTCAAGTGCGTAATAATATTACTCAACCAGTGCTCTGTAAAGATTTTTTTATTGATGTATATCAAATTTATTTAGCACGATATTATCAAGCTGATGCTATTTTATTGATGTTATCTATATTAAATAATGAACAATATATCACTCTTTCTAAATTAGCAAAAAAAAATAATATGGGCGTTCTCACTGAAATCAATAATACTAAAGAATTAGAAAGAGCTTTAGAATTACAAGTACCTGTTATTGGTATTAACAATCGCAATCTCCATGATTTATCTATAGATTTAAATCGTACACGCTATTTAGCATCTTTGATTTCAAAAAATATTGTCATAATTAGCGAATCGGGCATAAAACAATATTGTCATGTTAGAGAATTAAGTCAATTTGTACATGGGTTTTTAATTGGTTCTTCTTTAATGGTGCAGCCGAATCTTGACGAGGGAATTCGCTCCATTATGTACGGTAAAAATAAAGTGTGCGGTTTAACTCGTTCTGTAGACGCTAAATATGCGATAAAATATGGAGCTGTTTATGGTGGATTAATTTTTATCCCGAGTTCTAAAAGAAATATTACTCTTAAAATAGCAAAAAATATCGTGAATAATAACAATTTAAAATATGTTGGTGTATTTCAGAATGAAAAAATAAAAAAAATTATTGATATATCTATTCAATTATCATTATATGCTGTTCAATTACATGGTAATGAAAATCAGAGATATATAAATTCTTTACGTTCTATATTACCAATAGAAACACAAATTTGGAAAGCATTTTCAATAGATACTACTCTTCCTGAAAGAAATTGGGAGAATGTTGATATATATATATTTGATTCCTGTTCTCCTGGTAATAATCAATCTTTTAATTGGTCTCTTTTACGCAATCAAATTTTAGATAATGTTATATTAGCCGGCGGAATTAATACAAACAACTGTATTGAAGCATCTAAACTCAATTGTTTAGGTTTAGATTTAAATTCTGGTATAGAAATTGAACCAGGCATTAAAAATCATAAAAAAATGAAAAGAATTTTTCAAAAATTAAGATATTATTTTTAATACATATGTTTATAAAAACCAAGAGAAAAATATGAATTTAATCAATCCTTATTTCGGAAAATTTGGTGGTATGTACGTACCACAAATATTAATGCCGGCACTATATGAATTAGAAGAGCAATTTTTTTATTGTCAAAAAGATTTACATTTTCAAAAAAAATTACATTGTTTATTAAAAAATTATGCAGGTAGACCAACTCCACTAACTTTATGTGCTAATTTAACTAAAGGAACAAATACTCGAATTTATTTAAAAAGAGAAGATTTATTACATGGAGGCGCTCATAAAACAAACCAAGTTTTAGGTCAAGCTATGTTAGCAATAAAAATGAAAAAAAAAGAAATTATTGCAGAAACTGGCGCCGGACAACATGGAGTAGCTGCTGCAATAGCATGTGCATTATTAAATTTAAAATGCAGAATTTATATGGGTGCTCAAGATATAAAAAGACAAAGTCCTAACGTATTTCGAATGAAATTAATGGGGGCAAAAGTAATATCAGTTAATAATGGTTTAGGAACTTTAAAAGATGCATGTAACGAAGCATTACGCGATTGGTCTAGTAGTTATAAAACATCTCATTATATGTTAGGAACAGCAGCTGGACCACATCCGTATCCAACAATAGTTCGAGAATTTCAGAGCATAATTGGAAAAGAAACTAAAAAACAAATTTTAGAACATGAAAATAAACTTCCAGATTCAATTATTGCATGTGTTGGCGGTGGATCCAATGCTATTGGAATTTTTTCTGAGTTCATTGATAATAAAACAGTTAATTTAATTGGTGTAGAACCTGCTGGTCAAGGCATCAGTACTGGTAAACATGGAGCGCCTATTACACATGGAAAAACTGGTATTTATTTTGGCATGAAATCGAAGTTAATGCAAAATACTGAAGGACAAATACAAGAATCTTGGTCTATTTCTGCAGGATTAGATTTTCCATCAGTAGGACCTGAACATGCTTGGTTAAATAATATTCAACGAGCTCAATATGTATCTATTACAGATAAAGAAGCTATAAATGCATTTCAAATTTTATGTAAAAAAGAGGGTATTATACCTGCATTAGAATCCTCGCATGCATTAGCATATGCTTTAAAACTAATGCATAAAAATCCACAGAAAAAGCAAATTTTTGTTGTCAATCTTTCAGGAAGGGGAGATAAAGATATATTTACAGTCAATAAAATTTTAAATGATCAGGAATCATATAATGAATCGCTATAAAAACGTATTTAAAAAGTTATCTTGTAAACAAGAAGGATTTTTTATTCCTTTTGTTGTAATAGGAGATCCTAATATAGACATATCAATAAAAATTATAGAAACTTTAATAGAAAATGGTGCAGATGCAATAGAAATCGGATTACCTTTTTCAGATCCTTTAGCTGACGGACCGACTATTCAAAAAGCTAATAAAAGATCTTTATTTAATAATAACAATATTATACAGTATTTTGAAATATTAAAGAAATTACGTAAAAAATATATAACATTACCAATTGGTATTTTAATATATGCAAATATTATATACAATCAAGGGATTGAAAAATTTTATTTAAAATGTTGTGATGCTGGTATTGATTCTGTATTAATTGCTGATATTCCCATTGAAGAATACAAAATTTTTTATCAAACAGCTAACAAATATAAAATAGATTCTATTTTTATCTGCCCTCCAGATGCTAATGATATTCTATTATCTAAAATTATTAAATATGCGAAGGGATATATTTATCTATTATCTCGCGCCGGAGTCACTGGTCTAGAAAATAATGCACTATTATCTTCAAGAGATATAATAAAAAAAATTCATTCTCAAATATTTATTCCAATAATACAAGGGTTTGGTATATCTAATTCTATACAAATTAATAAAATTATGAAATCTGGTGCGTCTGGAGTAATATGTGGATCGGTGATTGTTAACATAATTGAAAAAAATCTCAATAATACAGAAAAAATGTTATATGAACTGAAAAATTTGAGCTATGTATTAAAAAAATCTACTAAATTAACATAATATGTAATATAAAACATATTATATACAGTATATTATTTTGAAGAATATTTTTTATGATCTCAATCATATTCAATATAAAAAATTTACATTTTTTAAAAATATTTTATAATTTAATAATTATTATATACAATAAAATATAAACTAGTGTCTCACGTATGTAATGATTAAAATTCATATATCTTTTGTTAAGGAATTCAGACATGTTAACAAAAATAAAAGGAATATACTATGATACGCATTATTTTGTCATTAAAAACATAGGTGCTATTTTTTTTATATCTATTGTTACTACATTAATTAGTGGTATGATAGGCGTTATTATTAAACCTAACATGTATATAATATCACTAATAGAAAAAAATAAATTTAGTGATATTGATTCAGTCATGTCTATTATTAATAGTATGAATCATTATGAAAAAAGAGAGATATTAAAATATTCTATATTTAAAATAATAGAATCTCTAATCAGTAAAACATTTTTATTAACCAATATCATTGCACTTATTTCTATTGTATCTAACAAAAAAAAATCAATTATGTTATATACGCAAATGATATATCAATTGTTTCCTAGTATTTTTTTGATACATTTTATTAGTATGTTAATTGTTCATACAAGTAGTATTTTTTTTATTCTACCTGGAATTATGTTGTCTTGTTTGTTACTTTTGTCTCCAATAATATTCTCTTTTAACAAGAATAAATTGTTTGATACAATATATTTTAGTATTCATACTTCTTGGAAGAATATTAAAATAATAGGACCTGCTATTATTCTATGGATATTAAGCAAATTTTTTTTAATAACAATATTATCTCATATAATTTTTAATCAAACATTGTATTTTTTTATATTAAATACAAGCATTAATATTCTATATGCTATTCTAAATATATATTTATTTCGTTTTTATATGATTTTTATGCAATCCAGACATGCTTGAAATATTTAGGTTGTACTTATGAAATTTATAATGCATATCTTTCCAATAGTAATATTTTTTATCTATTATCATCAATATGATATTTTTATAGCATCTAAATATTTAATACTTTCTTCCATATTATCATTGATAATACAAATTATTTTTTATCATAAAATAGAAAAAAATTATTTATTAAGTTTTATTTTCATTTTAATATTTTCTTCATTAACAATTTTTTTTCATAACAGTCAATTTATAAAGTTAAAAACAACAATTATTTATATATTTTTTTCTATTATATTATTTATAAATAAATTTTTAATAAAAAAAATTTTTGCAAAGAAATTTTTAGAACAAAATATTATAATTGCGGATCTATATTGGAAAAAAATTAATTTATATTGGGCAATATTTTTTTTATTATGCAGTCTTCTAAATATGTATATATCATTTTATTTATCAGAAATATTTTGGGTAAATTTTAAAATTTTTGGATTTACAACAATAATATTTTTATCATTTTTTGTTACAATAATTTATATTTACAAAAAAAATACAATCCGAAAAGAGTAAATATTTAAATATGTCAAAACAATATATTCTACCAACAGGAATAATATCACTAAAAACATTAACTATGCCTTCTAATACTAATTCTAATGGAAATATTTTTGGCGGCTGGATTATGTCACAAATAGATATTGGGGGAGCAATATTAGCAAAGGAGATTTCAGGTGGTAAAGTTGTCACAGTACAAGTTAATAGCATAACTTTTCTAAAACCTATATATGTTGGTGATATTATGTATTGTTATACAAAATGTGTCAAAATAGGAGTTAGTTCTATGACTATTGATATAGAAATATGGATTAAAAATATTGACTCACAACCATTAGGTCAATTTTACTGTGCAGCCTACGCTTCTGTTATATATGTTGCTATCGATACCTTAGGAAGGTCTCGAAAACTTTTACCGATGAGTATTGTATAAAAAAATAAAAAAATAATAAATTATTTTAGAATAAAGAATATGATATTTGATGTATATATTATATATACTTTTTCTACTCAAATAAAAAATTAATTTTCTCATGACTGATTATATATTATATATGAGTTTAAATATTACCGTTATCATCTATTATTTTTAATATATTTTAAAATATAATACTTTTTAAGAGGTAAATACTACAAAAAAAATTAAATACTAAAAATTATACATTATATTATATTAAATATTGAAAAATATTTTGTAGTATATAAATAAACTTTTATAAAATATACATAAGGCTTTTAATGGATGAATACTTTCTACAATTCAGCAAAATGTCTAGTTTCGTTTGTATACTGGTTATTTATTGCTAACACCACTTTTAGAAGTTTCACTCAACGTCGAAGTCTATCCTCTTTCATATCTTTATTATTAACAATTTATATTATTCCATCTTTTGGAGTTTCTATTTGGTTGTTTTGCGGTGAATTTTACTTAGAAAAAAAACATCAAAAAATTGCTAATAGAATAAGATATATATCTAATAAATGTCTTGATGAACTAAAAACCTATAAAAATATTTTTCAAAATAAAAATAGCGAAGTAGCAAATTCCATATTTCAATTATGTAAAAATAGACAAGGTATTTATGGTATTAAGAGCAATAGTCTCGAATTGTTGACTAATACTAAAAAAACTATTCAACTTTTAATACGTGATATTCGTTTAGCTCGTACAAACATTGAAATGGTTTTTTATATTTGGCAGCCAGGTGGATTAGCTGATGATGTAGCCATTGCCCTTATTAACTCTGCAAAACGTGGAATACACTGTAGATTAATGTTAGATTCCGCAGGAAGTATTAAATTTTTTCGTAGTCCATGGGTAAAAATAATGCGAGAAGCGGGAATTGAAGTGGTAGAGGCATTAAAAATTAATTTCTTAAGATTTTTTTTAAAACGCATAGATATTAGACAACATAGAAAAATTGTATTAATTGATAATTATATTACGTATACAGGCAGTATGAATCTTGCAGATCCCTTTTTATTTAAAAAATCTTTAGGTCTAGGTCAATGGATTGATTTAATGGCTCGAATAGAAGGTCCTGTTGCGATGACTATGGGCATTGTTTATTCATATGACTGGGAAAATGAAACCGGATGCAAAATACTCCCTTCATTACCGGATAAAAAAATTTTAAAAAATGATTTAAATAATATGACATCAAATATTCAAGTAATTGCATCGGGACGCGGTTTTCCAGATAATATGATTCATCAAGCATTATTAACTGCTATTTATTCAGCACGAAAAGAATTAATCATCACTACTCCTTATTTAGTACCCAGTGAAGATTTATTACATGCTATTTGCAAAGCTTCCAAAAGAGGTGTAAATGTAAGTATTATTATTCCTTTATATCACGATTCTATATTAGTAAAATGGGCAAGTAGAGCATTTTTTAGTGAATTGTTAGATTCTGGTGTAAAAATTTATCAATTTAAAAAAGGTGTATTGCATAGTAAAAGTATACTAGTAGATCAACAGCTTAGTTTAGTAGGAACTGCTAATTTTGATATGCGTAGTCTATGGTTAAATTTTGAAATTACTATAGCGATTGATGATAGTATTTTTGGCAATAAATTAGCCAATATACAATATCAATATATTTCTGATTCTGAATTATTAGATAAAAAAACGTGGTCTATGCGTGCATATTGGACGCGTATTTTAGAGAAAATATTTTATTTTTTTAGTCCATTATTGTAATAAGAATAATATATTATATTTTTAATAAAATTTATATTTTATTAATGCAATATAATATTTTAAAATTGCTATACACGTATAGTATTAATAAAATATTTAACAATATTTTTATATTATGTAATATTTTTTTAAAAAAATAAAAATATACTATTATAAACTTCGTGTATTATATAAAATAATTGTTATAAAATATATTATTAAAAAAATATAAATATTTTAATAAAGGAGGCAATCTTGATAAAATTAATTTAATTTAATCTATATTTAAGATAACTATCAATATACTTTAAAGATAAAAAAATTTTTATTTTTCGGGGGTTCATTAAAAAACCCCTAAATAACAAAAATTTTTCATTATATATAAAAATATTATTTTTTTAATAAATGACCCATTTTATTTGCTTTGGTTTTTAAATAATAGGAATTTTTAGAATTTTTTTCTGCAATTAATGGCACTCTTTGCACAATTTTAATACCAGACTGAATAAGCATTTTAACTTTTAATGGATTGTTTGTTAATAAACGCACTTTTTTTATTTTTAAAATATTAAATATATCAGCACATAATGAAAAATCTCTTTCATCTGCAGAAAATCCTAATTTCTGATTCGCTTCGACTGTATCTAAACCTGTATCTTGTAAAGCATACGCTTTAATTTTATTTAATAATCCTATATTTCTTCCCTCTTGACGATGATATATTAAAACACCAATCCCTTCTTGAGTAATTCTTCTTAATGCCATTTCCAGTTGAATACCACAATCACATCTCAAACTAAAAAAAGCATCTCCAGTTAAACATTCGGAATGAACTCTTGCTAGTATAGGAATATCTGAATTTATTTTACCATGTACTAGAGCGATATGATTTTTCCCATTATTTTTCTCTTCAAAACCAAATATAATAAATTCTCCCCAACGTGTAGGCAAAATAGCTTTTTCTACTTCAATTAATTGCATATTTTCTCCAAAATATTATTAAAAATTTATGTATAGTTTTTAAAAGATTTTTATTTTTTTCTATATTTATTTTTATCTTATAGATTTAATTATTACATCTAATTTTTTTTTTGGGCACTTTGCTAAAGTAATAGAACGTCCAATAACTATATAATCTATTCTTGATTCTTTAGCTTGAACTGGAGTAATAATGTTACTTTGATCATATAAATTATCTGTACTCAATCGAACTCCTGGAGTTACAATCTTAAATTGATCTCCTAGTAATAATTTTATTTTCTTCGCTTCTTTTCCAGGGCATACTATACCATCTAATCCACAATTATAAGACAACTTAGATAAAATTAAAATATATTCATACAATGACATGTTAACACCTATTTCATGCAATTCTTTTTCTTTTAAACTTGTTAATGCAGTAACTGCAATTAATAACGGCGCTTGTTTTTTAAAAGATTTAACAGCTTTTTTTGCAGACATAAGCATTTTTTTTCCACCAGATGCATGAATACTCAACATCCATATACCCAAATCTGCGGCAGCTTTAGTGGCATTAAATACAGTATTAGGAATATCGTGAAATTTTAAGTCTAAAAATATACTAAACCCTAATTGATTTAATTCTTTTATAAATTTATATCCTAATATAGTAAACATTTCTTTTCCGATTTTTAAATAAAAAATAGATGGGTCAAGAATATCTACAATTTTCATAGCTGTTTTTTTTTCATAAAAATCTAATGCAACAATAATTTTTGGAGATGCAGTGATATTAATATTCAATACTATATAACCTCTATTATATATTCATCACAATAAAATTTATTCTTATTTAATAAATGCATTTGCTTGAATATCAGCATGATATGATGAACGTACTAAAGGTCCACAAAATGCATGCGTAAAACCAATAGACAATGCTTCTTTTCTAATATCTTCAAATTCGAGAGGTGATATATATCTTTGAACAGGAAAATGTTCAGAACTAGGTTGTAGATATTGTCCAATTGTCAATAAAGAAACACCACTAGAATATAAATCTTTCATCACTGCAATAAGTTCTTGTTCTGTTTCGCCTAAACCAACCATTAGACCTGATTTTGTGGGAATATTTGAATATTTTTTTTTAAAAGATTGGAGTAAAATTAAAGATTTAGAATAGTTTGCTCCAGGTCGAATAATTTTATATAATCGAGGTACATTTTCAATATTATGATTGAAAACATTAGGTAATTCTTTATTAAAAATATTTAAAATAAGATTTATTCGACCTCTAAAATCAGGTACTAATATTTCTATTTGAACATTATTTTTGTCTCTAATTGATTTCATGCAATCCACGAAATGTTGTGCACCTCCATCATATAAATCATCACGTACTACAGAAGTAATTACTACATACTTAATATTCATATCAAATATAGTATTAGCTAATTTTATCGGTTCGTGTATATTGATAATATCTGGTTTACCATGTTTGACTGCACAAAAAGGACAATTTCTTGTACAGATAGAGCCTAAAATCATAAATGTTGCTGTGCCTTTATTAAAGCATTCTGGTAAATTAGGACAATTAGCCTCTTCACATACAGAATGAAGATTATTTTCTCGTAAAGCTTTTTTTATCTGATATATTTTTGAAGATATAAGAGGAATTTTGACTTTTATCCAGTTAGGTTTTTTAGATGATTTTATATTTTCAATATTTTTAACTGGAATATTAATATTTTTATTAATAAATAAAATCTTTTTTTTTATATTCATAAATTATATTGTCTTTATTGTTCGTGTAAATATGATTTTGTATTGAATAATAATTATTGTAATACATTACATGTAGTATTTATTATATAAATTAATATCTTTATATTTTTTGATAATGTAATGATATAAAAATTTTTTATTGTATATTAACTATTTCAGCTTGAAAATGATAAGACAATTGTTTTATAAGGAGTATTTTGACATCTTCCACTGTAATCTGACAATTCAAATCTTTTATTTGTGTCATTTTTACATCTCTATCACCACAGGGATAAATATAATTAAACGGTATTAAATCCATATCAATATTTAATGATAATCCATGCAATGTATGTCCATTTGTTATCCTTAATCCGATAGAAGAAATTTTTTTATTCTTTACATATACACCTGGTAATTTTTTTTGTGTATATGCATAAATTAAAAAATTATTTAATGTATCTTTAACAACATCTTGCATAATATTAATCAAATGCCGAATTCCCATTTTTCGGCGTCTAATATTAATTAAAAAATAAATTACTTGTTGTCCAGGGCCATGATATGTAATTTGTCCACCTCGATCTGATTGTACTATTGGGATGTTATGTGAAAAAATTACATTTTCTTTTTTTGGAATTTGACCATGAGTAAAAATAGGATAATGTTCTACAAACCAAATCTCATCTACAGTATTAAAATCACGATTTTTTGTAAAAAAATGCATTCTGTAAAATGTATCTAGCCAATGTTTTCTTCCTAAATCGCGTAATAAAATAATATTATTTTTCAAATAAAGATCCAATACTAAATTATAATTTGTTAAAATATTTAATATTTATAATGAATTTTTTGTTATCCTAGAATTCCTGATATTATAGATTTAATACCGACACTAATAAATTCTATTCCTAAAGACATTAATAAAAGACCCATAATGCGTGTTACAATATTGATTCCAGTTTTTCCTAAAATTTTTATTGCACACGGAGCGGCGCGAAAACATAGCCAGCAAAAAAACGAAAAAAAGATAATAACTAAACTACATCCTATTAAATTTGTCCATGTAGAATAATTAATACTCCAAGCAATAGTTGAACTAATAGCACCAGGCCCTGCAATTAAAGGCATTGCCAAAGGCACTACACTGATATTTTCTGTATCTTTTTTTTCATTATTATTATTTTGTATGGATATTTTCTTTGTAAAAGATCCTGTAATCATAGAATAAGCAATACTAATAATTAATATTCCTCCAGCAATACGAAATGAATTAACGGAAATTCCAAAAAAATTTAAAATTGAATTTCCAAAAAAAAGTGATATTAATAAAATTAAAGCCGCTGAAGAATTAGCAATGAAATTTGTTTTTGTTTTTTCTGCAATCGTTTGATAATGAGTCATACTGGTAAAAAGAGGAATCATTCCAATCGGATTAACTAGCGCACATAAACTAACAAAAAATTTTATATATATAGATAAATCAAAAATTGAAATATTCATATTATACTGTTTTCTCACATTATTATTATTTTATAATATATATTGGTTTTTAAAAAATATTTTAAAATAAAAAATTAAAAATTTGGTTTTGCAATAATATTACGATTTTCTAATCGAATATCTTGTAATACCACGGAAATTATATCAGATACCTGATACTGTACAGAACCATTAATTAATACGATTCCTTTTTCTATATTAAAATGTAATTCTTCCCTTACTGAATGCAAAAATGTTCCAGGAATAAATACATTAGCACCATTTTCTATTAATCGCGCTCGCATACCACTTCTAGTGATATCTATTATTTCAGCATTAAATTTATTATCTCTATATTCTTTTTGTTGTAAAAAAAGAACATAAAGCCAATCTGATACTTCTCTTTCTGCTATTCTGTTACGACGTCTTTGATCATTTATCTTAAATTTAATTTCTTCATTTGGCTGTCTGGCTTTTTTGTTTTGTATAATTGATTTTAACAAACGATGATTAATCATATCACTATATTTACGAATAGGAGATGTCCACGTGGCGTATACTGGAAATCCTAATGCAAAATGCGGAGCAGGTACGATGCTAAAATCACCAAAAGATTGAAAACGCCGAATACGGCTATCAATATATGTGTTTGACAAAATATTTAATACTTGTCTTAATTTACAAAAACCTGGTAATGTAGTAATTTCTTTAGATGTAAATTTTAATTGATAATTTTTTAAAAAAGATACTACGTGTTCAGCATTAATAGAATCAAATCCTGCATGAACATTATATATACCAAAACCTAATTTTTTAGACAACAACTCAGCCGCAGAAACATTGGCTATAATCATCGATTCTTCAATAATTTTATGTGCAATACGTCTTTTTTCGACTAATACATTTAGCACTTGGCCTGTTTCTGATAAATCAAATCGATACTCTATACTATCTTTAAATAATATTGCATGCAATCTACGCCATTTGATTCTTAATAAACAAAGACGATGTAAAAGAACAATTTGATTCGCAATTGATTTATTTTCCGGTATCCATGCACCTGATTTTTCAATCCAATCTGATACATTATCATAAGATAACTTTGCTTTTGATTTTATCCATCCTAAAAAAAAATTAGTATTTTTAGATATACTACCATCTTTGAGAATAATAGTTTGACACCCTAATATTGGACGATTTTTATATGGATTTAACGAGCAAATATCTTCTGATAAATACCGAGGTAACATTGGAATATTTAATCCCGGTAAATAATTCGTAAACATTCTTTGCGAAGCAATGACATCTAATCTACTATCTTCTTCTATATAAGCGGTGGGATCTGCAATCGCTACCGTTAAACATAAATTTCCATCACTATTTTCTTCAATAAAAAGAGCATCGTCAATATCTTTAGTATGACCATTATCTATAGTGATAAAATCTAAATGTGTTAAATCTTTTCGATTAGAAGTATCCTGAAAAGAAATATCATTTTTTTGTACAGAAGGTTGTTTTTTATCAAGATTATGTCGTGCTAAAGTAACTAACCATGGCACCATAGAATCATTTTTTTTTGCAATTTTTTTAATTAATTCTGCATAAAATATTTGATCTCCTTTTAATTTATGTTTGATCAATTGAGCTTCAACCCAGTCTCCAGTTCGTAAATTGTCCAAAAGTATTTTATTAGCATTGCATATTATTAAATCTTTCAGAAAAGGATAATCAGGTATGATAAAACATTTATTATCTTTGATTTCAATTTTACCAACAAATCTTCTTAAAAATGGTTCAATTAATTTTTCTGGTTCTGCAATTTCACGATCTTTTTCAATTTTTAATTTTGCTATTATTCTATCTCCATGCATTACTTTTTTCATATTTTTTGGAGGTATAAAATAACTTTTTTGCATGTCAATTTCTAAAAATCCAAATCCTCTTTCCGTGCTTTTCACTATTCCTTCTGCTCTTGGGGTTTTAGCATGTAGACTTTTCTTTAACTGTGCAAGTAATGGATTATTTTGAAACATAATAATAGAACCTAATTTTCATAGTAGAAAAAATAATAATTGTATAAATTGAACAATTGTTTCAATATATAACTTATTTATAAGTTAGCATAGTTAATGTTTTTTTTAAAATTTTTCATGAAGAAAATATAAGAAAAATTATATTAGACCATTCTTTCTACTAGCGTGAAAACCATGATCTACATAAATAATTGAACCAGTAATTCCTTTTGATAAATTAGAAGATAAAAATGATGCTATATTCCCAATGTCTAAACTAGTAATATCTTTTTTAATAAATGCGCGGGATTTACAATTTTTTTTGAATTGATTAAAATTTTTAATAACATAAGAAGATCTAGTTCTCACAGGTCCGCATGAAATAGCATTAACTCTTATATAATATTTACCTAAAATACTAGCTATATAACGTACACTAGATTCTAAAGATGCTTTAGCTATACCCATTAAATTATAATTAGAAACAACCTGCTGAGCACCAATAGAAGTTAAAGTAAGTAGAGAAGAATCTTTATTAAGCATATCTTTACATTCTTTTATCATGGCTAAAAAACTATATACACTAATTTCATTAGTAATATTAAAATCAACTTTATTAATATGATTTATGAAATTATCAGATAATTGTTTTCGCGGACAATAAGCAATGGCATGAACGAAACCATCAAATTTTTTCCATACATTACGCACATTATAAAATAATTCTTTAATACTATTATCATTTGAAACATCACACGAAAAAAATAGATTAGATGGCACATCTGGAACTAAAGGTTTTATTTTATTAATAATTTTTTTATTTTGACAAATTAATCCCAATTCTGCTTTTTGCTTGGACATTGCCTCAAAAATACCAAATGCAACAGATTTTTCATTAGATATACCACTTATTAAAATTTTTTTTCCTTTCAAAAACCCCATTTTTATCCTCAAAGATACATTTTACATGTTTTATTTAATATTCAACATACTATACAAAATTATTAATTTTTTAGATCATTAGAAAAATATTTTAATTGATATAATTATTATTATAAAAAGGAATGGATATTTGTAATTTTATTAACAGTAACCTGTATATAATTACAAAGAATATTTCAAATATTGCACTTCTGTTTTTAAAATATAAAGTAATTATAACATATTTATTACACCTGTATCATCAATGTGAAATTAAAAATATTAATAAAAATTTCATAAAGATAATCTAATATTTAGATCAAGATGGCATCAATTTTTTATAAAAAATATTTTTATAATTTCAATAATATTTTTTCAGAATATGAAAATGCAATATATATACAGTTTATTATATTAGAATTAATATTCTACTGTAGTATTTTATAAAATGATATTTTTGAATTAAATATTCATAAAAAATTTAATTTTTTTATTAATTAGATGATTTTAACAAATTGATTTTATTTTTTTTATATACCATATAAACTATTTTACTTTTTAAAATATTGAATTTTTTTAAAGATAAAGAGAAAGATTAAAATTAATCTATTTTTGTTAGATTTTTAATTATTTTACTTGCAGCTCCAATATAATTCTCTGGTGTAATATATTTTAATTTTTCTTTTTCTTTTTCAGGAATATTTAATTTTTGAATAAAAGCATGAATAATATTTTTATTAATTTTTTTGCCTCTTGTAAATTGTTTTACTTTTTCATAAGAATCTTTAATGCCATAGCGACGCATGACTGTTTGAATAGGCTCTGATAAAATAGACCAATTTTCATTCAATTTTTTCAATAATTGTAATTTATTAATTTCTAATTTATTAATACCCGCCAGTAAAGATTGGTATGCAATAATTGCATAAGCAATAGATACTCCTATATTTCGTAAAACTGTAGAATCACTTAAATCTCTTTGCCAACGAGAAATAGGTAATTTTTCAATCATGTAATGCATTAAAGCATTAGATAATCCTAAATTTCCTTCTGACTTCTCAAAATCAATAGGATTAATTTTATGTGGCATTACAGATGAACCAACTTCTTCTTTTACTAATTTCTGTTTAAAATAATCCAATGATATATAACCCCAAAAATCTCGATTAAAATTAATTAATATTGTATTAAAAAGAGAAATACAATGAAATAATTCTGCGATATAATCATGGGGTTCAATTTGAGTGGTATAGGGGTTCCAAGTGATACCTAAAGAAATTATAAATTCTTCGCTGATATGATGCCAATTGACTAAAGGATATGCGGCTAAATGAGCGTTATAATTTCCAGTAGTACCATTAATTTTTCCTAATATTTCTATGTTTTTAAATTTTATGTACTGTCGTTGCATACGATAATAAAAATTAGCAATTTCTTTACCGATCGTAGATGGAGTAGCGGGTTGACCATGTGTTAGAGATAATATAGAAATATCTTGATATTGACATATCATATCGTGTAAAACGTCTATTAATTTACGCCATAAAGGTAAAATAACTGTTTTACGAGACTCTTTTAACATTAAAGCGTATGCTATATTGTTAATATCATCAGAAGTACAACCAAAATGAATAAATTCTGAAATTTTAGATAAAGATTTAGATACAGAAATTTTTTTTTTAAGAAAATATTCTATTGCTTTAACATCGTGATTAGTTTTTTTTTCTATACTCTTAATTAAAAGTGCATCTTTTTCAGTAAATGAAAAAAAAATATCGTCAAGCAATGATATTGATTTTTTATCAATACATGGAATATTTAACTCTTTTGACATACTAATTATTTTTTTAAACCATTGAATTTCTACATAAATACGATATTTTAAAAAACTAAATTCACTAAAAATATTTTTTAATAATACCGTAGAATTACTATATCGACCATCTATTGGTGAAATGGCATTTAGAGATGTTAAATTCATATTTTTCTCCTAAAACAATATAATTTTTATATAATGTCAATAATACCATATTTATAAAAAAAATAACTGTAATAAATTTTTGCTTTACCATTCCTATTTTAATATATAAAAATATCAAAAAACACCGATTATTTTATTACTGATAAGATGATTACTTAAAATTTTTTATTTAATGTATAATTTACAAATAAAATTATTCTTTTAAAAAGCATTCAAAATTTAATAATTTAAGTTTTAATATTTTATTGTTACGAAATAAATATTTCTCATTTTATGTTAATAAAAATTTATAGCCTGCATTAAAAATTATTATAAAAATATTTTGAAAAGTCATTAAAAACTTATCAAAATAATATCTATTCTATTTTATGTAATAAAATTTTTTATATACTATTTTCAAAAAATAAATATTTTTTTGGTTATATTACATTTTCTATATTAACTATAATAATGGTATTCTAGAATGAATAATACCTCCACCCATACAGATATGTTCATCATAAAAAACTGCTGATTGACCGGGAGTAATAGATAAAATAGGTTTGATAAAAAATACTTTCAAAAAAATATCATCAATATATTCCAATCTACATAATATATCTTTTTGACGATATCGAGTTTTAATTGAACAAGAAAAAGGAAACAATATTTTTTTTTGGTTAATCCAATGACAATTTTGAACAATTAAACCTATAGACATTAAATATTTATTTTGAGATCCTTGTGCCACGATCAAAGTGTTAGTTTTGACTTTTTTTTCCACAACATACCATGGATTACCACTATTCCCTTTTATACCACCAATACCCAATCCTTTACGTTGACCTAGAGTATAATAAAAAATACCATCATGAGTGCCTAGAATATTTCCATTAATATCTGTAATATTACCTTTTTTTTCAGAGATATAACGTTTAAGAAAAGATTGCATTTTTTTAGGTCCAATAAAGCAAATACCAGTAGAATCTTTTTTCTTCGCTATTTTTATGGAAATATTTTGAGCAATTTTCCGAACTTGTATTTTTTTTAAATGACCAATAGGAAATAAAATTTTTTTTAATTTTTTTTCATTTAAAGTATATAAGAAATAACTTTGATCCTTATTCATATCATAACTCTTTAAAAGAGATATTTTACGATTTATTTTTTTTATACAAGCGTAATGCCCTGTAGCAATATAATCTGCTTTTAACTCTTTCATACAATAATTAAAAAGAACTTTAAATTTAATTTCTTTATTACATAAAATGTCAGGATTAGGTGTATTGCCTTTTTTACATTCGTCTAAAAAATTTTCAAAAACTAACTCCCAATATTCTTGAGAAAAATTTATTTTATGCAAATAAATATTCAATTTATTACATACTTCTTCAGTATCATATAAATCTTGAGTAGAATTACAGTACATACTTGTGTCATCTTCTTCCCAATTTTTCATAAATAAACCTTCTACTTGATAATTTTTTTGTTTTAATAACCAAGCAGAAACTGATGAATCTACTCCTCCGGACATAGCTATAATTACTTTTTTTTTACTTTTTACTATAACCATAAATACTCTTCGCGTAATAAATTGTAATTTTAAAATTATACTAACTCATTTATACAAATGAAATCATATTGTGCATATTAAAAACGAACAAAAAATTATTTATAAAAATATTTTTATATATTACCATTTTAACATCTAAAACAATTTTATTTATTATTTAATTGTGTCTATTCATCAAAATAATAAAGAATTTATATAAATATTTTTTTATCACATGTTAAAATGTATAAAATAAATATTTATGGTAAATAAAAATATGAAACATATAAGAAATTTTTCTATTATTGCTCATATTGATCATGGAAAATCAACTTTATCTGATCGTTTAATACAAATATGTGGTGGTTTATCTAATAGAGAAATGTCTCAGCAAGTATTGGATTCAATGGATCTTGAAAAAGAAAGAGGCATTACTATCAAAGCACAAAGTGTTATGATTAATTATAAATCCCAAACAGGCTCTATATTTCATTTAAATTTTATTGATACACCTGGTCATGTCAATTTTTCTTATGAAGTATCACGTTCATTAGCAGCGTGTGAAGGCGCATTACTTATTGTAGATTCCAGTCAAGGTGTTGAAGCTCAAACATTGGCCAATTGCTATACTGCTATAGATATGAATATAGAAGTCGTCCCAGTATTAAATAAAATTGATTTACCCAATGCTAATCCCGAACGAGTAGCACAAGAAATTGAAGATATTATAGGGATATCTGCATTTAATGCTGTGAGATGTTCCGCTAAAACAGGAGAAGGGATTGAGAATTTACTTGAGCGTATTATCTCAGATATTCCACCGCCAAAAGGTAGATATAATGCGCCCTTGCAAGCTATTATTATTGATTCTTGGTTTGATAATTATTTAGGTGTTGTATCATTAATAAGGGTTAAAAATGGAACCCTATCTAAAAAAGAAAAAATTCAAGTAATGAGTACTAAAAAAAATTATATTGTAGAAAAAATTGGAATTTTTACCCCTAAAAAAATAGAACGTGATCAATTAAAATGCGGCGAAGTCGGATGGATTATTTGTGGAATTAAAAGTATAGTTGCAGCTCCTGTTGGCGACACTTTAACAAAAACTAATAATCCTGCTATGCAGGTCCTCACGAGCTTTAAAAAAATAAAACCACAAATTTATGCAGGTCTTTTTCCTATATTATCAGAACAATATGAGAAATTTAGAGATGCACTAGGTAAGCTTAGTTTAAATGATTCCGCTTTGTTTTTTGAACCAGAAAATTCTGCTGCACTTGGATTTGGTTTTCGATGTGGTTTTTTAGGTTTACTTCATATGGAAATCACTCAAGAAAGATTAGAGCGAGAATACTGTATTGATTTAATTTCTACTATGCCAACAGTAATTTATCAAATTGAACTAATTAATGGAAAAACTATATATTTAGATAGCGCTACTAATTTTCCGAATGCAAACCAGATCAGAAAAATAAAAGAACCGATTGTAGAATGCAATATTCTTTTACCTTCCCAATTTCTGGGTGTAGTGATTGAATTATGTGTTTCAAAAAGAGGTATACAAATAAATATGATTTATCATAAACATCAAATTTTATTAGTATATCATATTCCCATGAATGAAGTGGTATTAAATTTTTTTGATCAACTAAAATCGATTTCTAAAGGTTATGCTTCTTTAGAATATAATTTTAAGCATTTTAAAACTTCTAAAATAGTCTGTGTAGATATATTCATTAATGCAGAAAAAATAGACGCATTGACTATCATTTCTTATTATAAGAGCGCACATTTTCGAGCACGTGAAATAGTACATAAAATAAAAGAATTGATACCTCGACATCAATTTAATATTGTTATTCAAGCGACTATTGGAAATATTATAATCGCCAGTTCTACTATCAAGCAGCTAAGGAAAAATGTACTCTCAAAATGTTATGGCGGTGATATAAGCAGAAAGAAAAAATTGCTACAAAAACAAAAAGATGGAAAAAAAAGAATGAAAAAAATAGGTAATATCAATATACCTAAAACAGCGTTTTTTTCTATTTTAAATATTAATAAAAAATAACTATAATAGGTAATAAAATGGATAATATGTTTACTATTTTTTTATTCATTAGCACGCTATTTACTGGAATATTCTGGATATTTTATCGTCTTAAAAGTCTTATAAAATATATTAATAATAAAACAATAATAGAAAAACAACATGCACATCCCAATATTATAAAAAAATTTCATTTTTTAAGATCTTTTGCTTCTTTTTTTCCTGTATTTTTAATAGTATTTGTTACTCGTTCTTTTATATATGAACCATTTCAAATTCCTTCTAGTTCAATGATGCCAACTCTTTTAGTTGGTGATTTTATTATAGTAAAAAAATTTTCTTATGATATTAGAGAGCCAATTACAAGGACATTATTGATTCATATTGATGATCCTAAACGTGGTGATATTGTAGTTTTTAAGCACCCCATTAATTCACATATAAATTATATTAAAAGAATAATTGGATTGCCTGGAGATAAAGTAGAATATTATATTAATAATAAAAATATTGTTGTTTATAAAAACTATATTCAGGATCATGAGAAAGAAAAAGTATATATTCATTATTCTAATAAAAAAGCCAGTCATTTTATTCAAAAATTATATTTTTCTATAGAAAATAAGAATAACATTAACAAACAATACCAAAAAAATAATCTCATATATAATTCTATATATCTGAATACTATAAAAGAAAAAATAGAAAATACATATCATAATATTTTACTGTTAGATAATCTAAAAAATGTAATAAAAAATAATTCTCAAAACGGTAATAATAAAAAAATAATATGGATTGTACCTAAAAACAAATATTTTATGATGGGTGATAACCGTGATAACAGTTTAGATAGTCGTTATTGGGGATTTGTACCGAGAGAAAATTTGCTGGGAAAAGCTACAAAAATATGGTTTAGTTTAAATAAAAAAGAAAACGGATGGCCTATTGGTATACGTATAAGTAGAATTGGAAATATATATTGATAATAAAAATGTATACTCTAAAATAGAGTAAATTATTGCAATTTAACTTTTTTAAAAATATAAATTTTTTGACTTTTCTATCATATTAAGAAACAATTAAAATATTATCAAAATCGGTATAAAATGAATCATATTGTAATAAAAAAAATACAAAAAATACTAGGATATACCTTTAATCATAAGTATCTTTTAAGACAGGCATTAACCCATCGAAGTGCTAGTAGTCAGCATAATGAAAGGCTAGAATTTTTAGGTGATTCTATTTTAAGTTTTGTTATTGCTAGTGCTCTATATCAGTATTTTCCATATATTAATGAAGGTGATATGAGTCGTATGAGAGCTACATTAGTACGAGGCAACACCTTAGCAGAGATAGCTTGTGAATTTCACTTAGGAAAATATTTGCAATTAGGTCAAGGTGAATTAAATAGTGGAGGATTTCGTCGCGCATCTATATTAGCTAATACTGTCGAAGCTTTAATTGGAAGCATTTATTTAGACAGTAATATTAATACCGTGGCAAAATTAATTTTAAAATGGTATGAAAAACGTTTAAAAAAAATTAGCCCAGGGGATAAACAAAAAGATCCCAAAACAAGATTACAAGAATATCTGCAATCTAAGCATTTGTCATTACCTTCATATATAATTGTTGAAGTATATGGAGAAGCACATAATCAATTATTTACTATACACTGCATAATAAGTACAATATCAAAATATTTTATAGGTATTGGCACTAGTAGAAGAAAAGCAGAACAAGACGCGGCACAAAAAGCATTAATTCAATTGGATATCGAATGAATAAAGATAAAAAGTATTGTGGATATATAACTATTATTGGTGAATCCAATGTAGGAAAATCTACTTTATTAAATAAAATTATAGGAAAAAAAATTTCTATTATATCTCGAAAAAAAAATACAACACAAACTAATATAGTGGGAATTAAAACTGATAAAATGTATCAATCTATTTATATAGATACACCCGGTATTAATATGAGTAAGAATAATAAAACAATATTAGAAATATATAATAATTCTTACAAATATATAAACCAATCAGTATTAATTGTTTTTATGGTAGATCGTAATATTTGGACAAAAAATAATGATGTAATTTCTAAATATATTAAAAAATATAAAATTCCTACTATTATATGCATTAATAAAATAGATAAAATATCCGATAAAAATATTTTATTACCTTATCTTTCTTTTTTAAATAAAACAATTAATGTTGCTCATATTATTCCTATTTCTGCCAAAAATAATGAAAATATTTTTTTACTAAATAAAATTATTAATTCTTACTTACCTGAAAAATCACATGAATTTTGTAAAAATAGTTATACAACTAATTCTCACTCTTTTACTATTTCTGAAATCATACGTGAACAATTTATATCATTTTTAGGTGACGAAATACCATCTATTTTAAAAGTAAAAATTGAATCTTTAGAGAATAAAACAGAAAAAGAATTGTACATTAGAGCTATTATTTTTATAAACAATATTAGACAAAAAAAAATTATCATTGGATTGCATGGTGAAAAAATTAAAAAATGCAGTATGTTAGCTAGATATAAAATAGAAAAAATATTTCAAATAAAAGTGCATCTTTACTTATGGGTAAAAGAAAAAAAATAATAAAAGATCAATAAATTTATATAATCGAGTGTTAAGACATTATGACAATAATAAGTATAGGTATAGATATTGTAGAAATTTCTAGAATAAAAAAAATATTTTTTAATTTCGGAGATAAATTTGCAAAACGTATTTTATCAAAATATGAATGGCAAGAATATATTACCAGTAAAAATTGTATTGCTTTTATTTCTAAAAGATTTTCTGTTAAAGAAGCAGCATCGAAAGCATTAGGAATGGGAATTAATTCCGGCATTCAGTTTAATCAATTAGAGTTATATCATAATGTTTATGGAAAACCTGAAATGCGATTTTTTAAACATGCTTTAGCACAATATAAAAAAATAAATTGTCAATATATACATGTAAGTATTACAGATGAAAAAAAATATGCTTATTCTACCGTGATTTTAGAAAATTAATTTTATTTTTACGTTTTTCATAAAAAAAATTACTTAAAATTTTTGCACAGGCATGTTTCATAATATTTTTTCTAATACTTAATTTATAATCAGTTTCTGAATTAACAAAAATATTTTTTAATGAGCAATTTTTATAAAACTTTTTATATTCAGTACCAAAAACTAAACGTTTAATTCGACTATGTATGATAGCTCCGCAACACATAATACATGGCTCTAATGTAACATATAGTGTAGCATTAATTAAACGATAATTTTTTAAATATTGACCAGCATTACGCAATGCAACAATTTCTGCATGAGCAGTAGGATCATGATATGTTAAACAACTATTCCAACCGATTCCAATAATATTTTCTTTTAATACTAATACAGCGCCTATGGGTACTTCGCCGATATTTTTAGCATAATTTGCATATTGTAAAGCTATTACCATCCATTTTTTATCTTGAAAATATGTCATTATGTTTTATATTATTATCCTATTTTTTTTTAAAATATTTAATTTTTCTTTCTTCCATTCATTATTTTTGATATGTAATCTTTTATCTCGTAATGTTTTGCCTTTTGCTATACCAAATTCTAATTTACACCAAGATTTTTTCCAAAATAAAGATAGTGTAATTAAAGTATATCCTGTATTCTTTATTCGAGCGGATAGAAAGTTAATTTCATGCCTATGTAATAATAATTTTCTTTTTCTAGTAGGGTTACAAAAAATAGATTGTGAAGAAATATGCAAAGGCTGAAATGTTGCATTCATAAGATACATTTCATTTTGATAATAATGAATATAACTTTCAGAAATATTTATTTTTTTAGACCTAATCGATTTTATTTCCCAACCCTCTAATACTAGACCTGAAAAAAAATTTTTTTCTATATTATAATTATAATATGCTTTTTTATTAACAATAATTTTAGATAATTTTATAGGATGTTTTTTTTTATTAAGCATAGTTTCTCTTAATTTTAAAAATATTAATAATAGAAAAAAAGAAATTTAAAAAAAATTTGTTTTTTGAAAATAAATAATTAAAAAAAATTATATCATATATAAATCATGAAAAAAATTTCAGTAACAATTATTTATGCTCGCGCTAATCATCAATTTATACATAAAGTAGATATAATAATGGGATCTACAGTTAGAGAAGCTATTATATATTCTAATGTTCTAAATATATTTAAAGAAATTAGTCTGTATAAAAACAAAATTGGAATTTATAATAAAATAGTAAAACTAAAACATGTAGTTAAAAATGAAGATAGAATTGAAATTTATAGAGATTTAATTATAGATCCAAAAGAACGTAGACGTAACAGAATAATTTTTTTAAAAAAGTCATAAAATAGAAATTATTTTTTAAAATTCAATAGTATTATAAAATATTCAAATACTATTGAATTTTTATAGAAAACACTCTTTTTTAACATTTTTTTTGTGATACAACAACCATAGCTGGGCGTAATAAACGAGTATTATGGAAGATATAGCCGGACTGCATTATTGTTATTACTTGATTAGATGGTATTTCATTGTTATATTGAACTGAAACGGCTTGATGTATTGATGGATTAAATAAAACATTTGTATCATTTATTTTTTTTATGCTGTATTCTCTAAAAATATTTTGAAACAAAATAAGAATAAAATTTAATTTTTTAATAATTAAAATATACTTTTCTTCTTCTTTTTTTGTTTTTAACAAATCCAATGCACGCTCGATATTGTCTATTGTGGGTAGAAAAGAAAGAATGATTTTTTCTAAACAAAATTTTCTATTTTTATCAATATCTTTTTCGGATCTATTTTTTAATTGTGTCTTTTGTTTTTGAAAATTTATTTTTTCTTCTTCTACTTTTAAAGCATATTCTTGCCATTGAAGATTTAAAAAATTTAACAAATTTAATTTTATTAAATCACTAGTATTATAATTTTTTTCATCATTTTTTATACAATTGTCTTTAATATCTAAATTATTTTCTATTTTTTTTTCTATATTATCTTCTTCTTTATTTTTCATAATAATACCCTTTTGGTACATGTATTTTATAAAAATAAAATTTTTTAAATCTATATGATTATATTGCAATGATTAGATCAAAATTTTATAAATAAAATCATATATATTGAGTGTTTTTTATTTGATATTGTGACTATTGACGAGAGGAGTAATATAAGATATTGACATATCCCATGGTTGTTCTATCCATATATCTTGAGAAATATCTATAATGTAATCGTCAACTAGCGGGCGACCCATAGGTTTAGCAAAAATAGTAACAAAATATGCCTTAGGATATAAATTTCGAATAATTTTTGCAGTTCCGCCGGTATCAACTAAATCATCTACTACTATTATTTTTTCATCATGACTATTTGCTTTTTTAATAATTTTTCTATTTTTCTGTAAATAATTATCATTATAACTAGAAATACAAACTGTATCGACACAACGAATACCTAATTCTCTTGCTAATAATGCTGATGGCACTAACCCGCCTCGACTAACAGCAATGATTCCACTCCATGATCTAACTTCTAGCAATCGAACAGCTAATTTTCGGGTATAAATTTGCAGCATATCCCATGTGACAACGTATTTTTCACTCATAAAAGAATATTCCGAAACTATTTAAACAATATTTACTAGGAAAATAGAAATAATTTTTTATTACTATATATTTTATATAAAAAATATAATTTTTTTATTACTATTAAATAGTACTTTTAATATAAATATTATTTACGAGTTACATATATACAGCATATAAATATTTTTAATAAATTTTTATAATAACAACTTTTTATTTGAATATATTTTTCGGTGCGGACGGGATTCGAACCCGCGACCCCCGGCGTGACAGGCCGGTATTCTAACCGACTGAACTACCGCACCTTTTATTATATTTTATTGTACATATTTTCAAAAAATCAGTCAATCATCTTTTAATAATTAATTAAAAAAAATTAATTTTATAAAAATATTTTTTTTATCATATTCATATATTCTCGATGCTTTTTGATTTCTTCTGCATTAGCATGAATTACTTTTAATTTACTATTATTTTTTCGCATCATTTTTTTTGAAAAATTAATGTCTATATTGTTTATTTTATCTAAAAAAAACATTGACTTTTGACCACCAGTCATTAAAAGATATAATTTACCTAAAAGTCTAGCATCTAAAATTGCACTATGTACATTTCTCTGAGATATATTAATTTTATATCGAGTACATAAGGCATCTAATGTATTTTTTTTTCCTGGAAATAATTCTCGTGCGATTTTTAATGTGTCAATTACAGAACAATAATCTGATATTTTTTTTATATTCATATTTAAAAAACTCATTTCTTGTTCTATAAAACCAATATCAAAAGTAGCATTATGAATAATTAGAGTACAATCTTTAATATATTTTAAAAAATCTTGAACTATATCTTTAAATGTTGGTTTATTTAATAAAAAATGATCTGTAATGCCATGTATTTTAAAAGCACTAGAATCTATTTTTCGATTTGGCTGAATATAAACATGAAAATTTTTTTCTGTAAAATGACGGTTCATGATCTCAACAGCACCAATTTCAATAATGCGATGATTGTAATGTGGCAAACCTATATTATTAATACCTGTAGTTTCAGTATCAAGAACAACTAATCTTTTATTATTAATCATAATAAAATTTATTCCACTATAATTTTAAGAGCTTTAGAAGAGTAATAATATGTTAAAATTAATTCAAATGTTTACAGATGGTTCATGTTTAGGAAATCCAGGCCCGGGAGGATATAGTATAATATTACGTTATCAATTACACGAAAAAATATTAACTGCCGGATTTATATATACAACAAATAATAGAATGGAGTTAATGGCTGTTATAGTAGGTTTGGAATCTCTGAATCAGCGCTGTTTAGTATATATTACAACTGACAGTCAATATGTAAAAAAAGGCATAACATCTTGGATTTTTAAATGGAAACAAAAACACTGGAAAACAGCTAACAAAAAACCTGTAAAAAATAAAGATTTATGGATTCGTTTAAATTCTATTTTAATATATCATAAGGTTCAATGGTTTTGGATAAAAGCTCATAAAGGACATATAGACAATGAAAGATGTGATCAAATAGCTCGTAAATCTGCTCAAAATCCATATATGAAAGATCTTTATTATGAAAAAATATAAATATTTCTATATAAAAAATATATTTTATTAAAAGAGATAAAAAGAATGATTTTAGAAAAAATACCTATACTAAATAATAATTACGTTTGGGTTCTTTATGACTCTGATAAATATTGTATCATTATAGATCCGGGATCTTCTGATCGTGTAATAGAAACTATTAAAAAAAATAAATGGCATCCCGTGGCTATATTACTTACTCATGCGCATATTGATCATACCGGCGGAGTATTGAACATTAAAAAAAAATATCCTAATATTATTGTATACGGCCCTTATGAAACAAGAAAATATAACATTAATATTATTGTTAATGGGGGGGAAGTTATAAGAATATTAAAAAGAAATTTTTTTGTTTTTTTCACACCAGGACATACGATGGGTCATGTTTCTTATTATAGTCCACCATACATTTTTTGTGGAGATGTTCTTTTTTCAGGAGGGTGTGGTAATGTTGAAAAAAATAATTATTTAGATATGTATAATTCTATTAAAAAAATTTCATCATTACCTAATAGTACTTTTTTATGTTGTACACATGAGTATACTTTTTCAAATATAAAGTTTTCCTTATCTATATTACCAAATGATATTGAACTAAATAGATACTACTTATCGGTTGAAAAAAAAATTAAAATTGACCAATGCACTTTACCGTCTTTAATTTTTTATGAAAAAAAAATTAATTTATTTTTAAGAACTGGAGAATTTTTTTTAAAACAATCAATTGGAATGGATAAAAATTCTAATTCTTTTGAAACATTTGTGAAATTAAGATTGATGAAAAATTTATATTAAAAAATATTTTGGAGCTAAGCGGCATCGAACCGCTGACCTCCTGCGTGCAAGGCAGGCGCTCTACCATCTGAGCTATAGCCCCAGTATTATCTTTTTGGTAGGCCTGAGTGGATTTGAACCACCGACCTCACCCTTATCAGGGGTGCGCTCTAACCATCTGAGCTACAAGCCTGTTTAGATTTATTAGATAATTTGTGTGGGCACTTTCAAAAAAGTATATTTTTTTAAGGAGGTGATCCAACCGCAGGTTCCCCTACGGTTACCTTGTTACGACTTCACCCCAGTCATGAATCACAAAGTGGTAGACGCCTTCCCATAAATGGGTTAGGATACCTGCTTCTTTTGCAACCCACTCCCATGGTGTGACGGGCGGTGTGTACAAGGCCCGGGAACGTATTCACCGTGGCATTCTGATCCACGATTACTAGCGATTCCGACTTCGTGGAGTCGAGTTGCAGACTCCAGTCCGGACTACGATTTACTTTATGAGGTTTGCTTGTCTTTGCAGAGTTGCTTCTCTTTGTATAAACCATTGTAGCACGTGTGTAGCCCTGGTCGTAAGGGCCATGATGACTTGACGTCGTCCCCACCTTCCTCCGGTTTATAACCGGCAGTCTCCTCTGAGTTCCCGGCCGAACCGCTGGCAACAGGGGATAAGGGTTGCGCTCGTTGCGGGACTTAACCCAACATTTCACAACACGAGCTGACGACAGCCATGCAGCACCTGTCTCACAATTCCCGAAGGCACTTTCTTATTTCTAAGAAATTTTGTGGATGTCAAGACCAGGTAAGGTTTTTCGCGTTGCATCGAATTAAACCACATGCTCCACCGCTTGTGCGGGCCCCCGTCAATTCATTTGAGTTTTAGCCTTGCGGCCGTACTCCCCAGGCGGTCGACTTAACGCGTTAGCTTCGGAAGTCACTTCTCTTGGAAACAACCTCCAAGTCGACATCGTTTACGGCATGGACTACCAGGGTATCTAATCCTGTTTGCTCCCCATGCTTTCGCACCTCAGTGTCAGTATTCGTTTAGGAGGCCGCTTTCGCCACGGGTATTCCTCCAGATATCTACGCATTTCACCGCTACACCTAGAATTCTACCTCCCTCTACGATACTCTAGCTTTTTAGTTTCAAATGCAGTTCCTAGGTTGAGCCTAGGGATTTCACATCTGACTTAAAAAACCACCTACGCGCTCTTTACGCCCAGTAATTCTGATTAACGCTAGCACCCTCCGTATTACCGCGGCTGCTGGCACGGAGTTAGCCGGTGCTTCTTTTGCGGGTAACGTCAGGAAATAAAATTATTAGTTTTATTTTTTTCTTCCCCGCTGAAAGTACTTTACAACCCTAAGGCCTTCTTCATACACGCGGCATAGCTGCATCAGGCTTTCGCCCATTGTGCAATATTCCCCACTGCTGCCTCCCGTAGGAGTCTGGACCGTGTCTCAGTTCCAGTGTGGCTGGTTATCCTCTCAGACCAGCTAGAGATCGTTGCCTTGGTAGGCTATTATCCTACCAACTAGCTAATCTCGTCTGGGTTCATCCAAAAGCATGAGGCCTAAAGGTCCCCCACTTTGGTTTTTCAACTTTATGCGGTATTAGCTACCATTTCTAGTAGTTATCCCCCTCTTTTGGGTAGATCCCCAGATATTACTCACCCGTTTGCCGCTCGCCGACAAGAAAGCAAGCTTTCTTTCGCTGCCGCTCGACTTGCATGTGTTAGGCTTGCCGCCAGCGTTCAATCTGAGCCATGATCAAACTCTTCAATTTAAAAAGCTATTATTAAAGAAAAATAATAATTTTCTTTAATATTACTAATAAATAAATAAAAAGACGTTTTGTACTTAATTTTCTGTGCCCACACAGATTATCTAATATTTTGTTAAAGAGCATTTATATTTAAAACTTAATAAGAGATTACATTTTTTTTATTATTCTGTCAACCTTTTTTACAAAAATAATTTTTAATTATTATTCAAGTTAAAGATATATGATTAGAATAAAGATTCTTATCTAATGTATAATGTTTAAAAAATATTATTACATAGAATTTCAAAAAGATTTTATTATATCCATTTTTAAAATTAAGTGATTATTATGCATATTAAAAATATTATCAAAAAAGATATAAAAAATGCACTAAAAAAAATTGTACAAGTTTATGATTATGACCCTTTTATTAAGTTAAATAATAAAATACAAAGAGGACATTATCAAATAAATAACCTAATAAAAATATCTAAAATATTAAAAATAAAACCATTTGAACTTAGCCAAAAAATAATATTTCACATTCAACAAAAGAAACGATATCAAAAAATAACATTTTCTCAGCCTGGATTTATTAATATTTTTCTTAATTTATTATGGTTATCTAAAAAATTAAATAATATATTTCATTCTTTTCGTTTAGGTATTCCGCAGGATAGTAATAAAAAAAATGTTGTAATAGATTACTCTTCTCCAAATGTCGCAAAAGAAATGCACGTAGGACATTTAAGATCTACAATAATCGGTGATGTTATGGTAAGAGTTTTAATCTTTTTAGGTCATAACGTGATTAGAGCAAATCATGTTGGTGATTGGGGTACTCAATTTGGAATGTTAATAGCATATTTAAAACATAAAAAACTTATAAAAAAATTAGAAAAAAATACTATTTCTTTAATACAATTAGAACAATTCTACTTTAAAGCCAAAAAAAAATATGATAATGATGTGTGGTTTGCAAAAAAATCACGATATTATGTTGTAAAATTACAATATAAAGATCCTATTTGCTATTCTATATGGAAAAAAATAGTACATATTACTCTGGTAGAAAACCAAAAAATATATAATAAATTAAATGTTACATTAAAAGATACCGATGTAATGGGAGAAAGTTTATATAATGATATGCTACCTGATATCGTTATGGATTTAAAAAATAAAAAAATAGCTATAGAAAAAAATGGAGCAATTGTTGTTCATTTAAAGGAATTTAATAACCGGTTAGGCGAATCTATGGGGGTGATAATACAAAAAAAAGATAAAGGATTTTTATATTCTACAATTGATATTGCTTGTATAAAATATAGATGTGAAACGTTCAACGCAGATCGTATCATATATTATACCGATTCGCGTCAACATCAGTATTTAATACAAATATGGACTATTGCAAAAAAAGCAAATTATGTATCCAATACAGTAACATTAGAACACCATATGTTTGGGATGATGTTAAATAAAGATAAACGTCCTTTTAAAACTCGTGATGGAAATACTATTAAGTTAACTGCATTGCTTAATAAATCGCAAAAAAAAGCAGAAAAAATTATCAATTATAAAAAACCTACATTATCTAAAAGAAAAAAAATAAAATTATCTAATATTATAGGTATTAGTGCAATAAAATACGCTGATTTATCAAAAAATAGAAATACGGATTACGTTTTTGATTGGGAGAAAATATTAAGTTTTGAAGGAAATACAGCTCCTTATATACAATATGCTTACACTAGAATTATGTCTATTTTAAAAAAATCTAATATTTCTGTTTTAAAAATTAAAGAAAATATTCTTTTAACACACAATAGTGAAATTAAATTAGCCTTAAAAATATTAGAATTTGAAGAAATTATTATATTGATATCTAAATTTGGAACACCTCACATCTTATGCCAATACCTCTATAATCTTGCAACTAGTTTTTCAAACTTTTATGAAAATTGTTCAATTTTATTTTCTGAAAAAATCAACATTCGTAAAAGCAGATTAAAACTGTCTTTTTTAACAGCAAAAACAATAAAAAAAGGATTACATATACTAGGTATAAAGACAGTAAAAAAAATGTAAATATTAATAACAAAAAATTTTTTATTATTAATAATAATATATATTATTATAATATTGTATAAAAATATAAAAATAATATATATTTTATAATGTAAATTTCAAGAATACTATTTTTGTATTAAAAAAACTGATATATTTATGCAGTATAACCAATAACGCTTGTCATTTTTATAGTTTTAACAGTGATGATTTCTAATTGTGATAAGACACTCAATTCCGGAAAGCTTTGTCGCAAAAAAGAAGATAGAAAATGTCTTAAAGGATGAGCTACAACCAATACTATTGGATATCCTAAAGATTTTTGTTTTGTAATAGCTTCTTTCGTTTTTATTAATAATGAATCAGATAAATTTGGTTCGATTGCATTAGAACCACCCTTTAAACTGTTTAATAATAAATTTTCTAGAGTCATATCTAAACCAATAATAGTAATATGTTCATTATTAGAAAACAAATTTTGTACAATCGACTTTCCTAAAGTTATACGAATAATACTAGTAAGTTCATTGGGATCTTTTTGTACAACAGCATGCTCTGTTAATGCCTCCAAGATGCTTCGCATGTCACGTATAGAAATATTTTCTGATAATAAATTTTTAAGAATTTTATGCAGTATCGTTAAACTGATGATATTAGGAATTAAATCTTCTGTAAGTTTAGGGATTTTACTCTCAATATGCTCCAATAACTGCTGAAGTTCTTGACGCCCAAATAACTCATGTACATGTTTATTTATCAAAAAACGCAAATGAGTTGAAATAATTGCGCTCGGCTCTATCACGGTATAGCCTTTTTTCTGTGCTGTTTGCTTAAAAGATAGATCAATCCAGTAACCAGATAAACCAAAAGCAGGTTCATGCACTTTATTAAAAGGTAAAGATTCTACTTCTCGTCCAGAATTAATAGCCATAAGCTTTTCATAAAAACACCGCCCTTGTCCAACCTCTACACCGTGAACAAGAATTCGATACATGGATGCATCTAAATTTGTATTATTTTTTATATGTACTAAAGGTGGCAAAAAACCAATAACTTGAGCATTTTTTTTTCGCATAATACGAATTTTATATAATAAATCACCTTTTTGATTTATATCAACCATGGGAATTAAACTATTTCCGATCTCAATTCGAATAGGATCCTCTAATACCACATCATTCCAAGAGGCTTCTACAAAAGAGTCTTTTATTAAAGTTTTTTTATCTTTAGATAGAATTTTTCTTTCTATCATGTAATCTTTTTTTATATATAATTGCCAAGAGATAAAAAATAATAATATTGTAAACGTTAAAAAAATAATATTAGGCATTCCAGGCACTAAACCTAATATACCGATTACTACTCCAGTTAATAAAATAATATGATAGTTGCAAAACAATTGACTAATCATCTGCTCGCCTACATTTTTATTAGTACTAACTCGAGTCACTATTACACCTGCTGCAGTAGAGACGACTAATGATGGAATTTGAGCCACAAGACCATCTCCAATAGTTAACAATGTATAAACTTCAGCTGCTTTTTCTAACAACATATCATGTTGAAACAATCCAATTATTAATCCTCCAAAAACGTTTAATACCATAATCAATATACCCGCAATAGCATCTCCACGAACAAATTTACTAGCACCATCCATTGCACCATAAAAATCTGATTCTTGTGTAACTTGAATGCGACGTTTTTTCGCTTGTTCTTGACCAATTAGACCTGCATTTAAATCTGCATCTATTGCCATTTGTTTTCCTGGCATTGCATCTAATATAAATCTAGCTCCTACTTCTGCAATTCGACCCGCCCCTTTTGTAATAACCATGAAATTAATGATTACTAAAATAATAAATACCACTATTCCAATAGCAAAATTGCCACCTACTAAGAAGTGACCAAAAGATTCAATGACTTGACCCGCTGAATTTGTTCCAGTATGTCCATTTAAAAAAATAATACGTGTAGATGCGACGTTTAATGCTAATCGTAATAATGTAGAAAAAAGTAAAATCGTTGGAAAAGCAGAAAATTCTAAAGTGTGCCGAGTAAACATCGAAACCAGCAAAACCATAATAGATAATGCAATATTAAAAGTAAAAAATACATCTAATATAAATGGTGATAATGGTAATATCATCATAGATAAAATAATTATAATAAGTATCGGCCCTGCTAATATTTGCCATTTAAAAATATTTAAATTTTTTATAATTCTAAAAAAATAAGAAAAATTAACCATTCTTTTTATATTGTCCTGTAAAATTTAAATCCGATGGAACTGATATATTTTTAGGTTTTTTCGGAACAACTCCACCTTCTTTTTTCCATTGCTTGACTTTCCATACCCATGCTAAAACTTCCGCAACTGCTTTATACAAAGGACCCGGAATATACTGTCCTATTTCAGAATAACGATATAAAGAACGAGCTAAAGAGGGGGCAGAAATAATAGATATATCATATTTCATACCTATTTTTTGTATTTGTACAGCTATTATTCCCGTGCCTTTTGCAATAACCTGCGGGGCACTCATACATTCGTAATCATACTTTAATGCAATAGAATAATGTATAGGATTAGTTATAATTACATCTGCTTTAGGAATATCTGCCATCATTCTACGATTTGCTATTAATTTCATTCTTTGCCGAATACGCATTTTAATATTAGGATTACCTTCAGTTTCTTTATATTCATCTTTTTTTTCTTGATGAGTCATTTTTAATTTTTTATAATAACTAAATTCTTTCCATATAACATCTAAAATAACAATAGGAATTAATCCTAATATCATAAACACACAGCAATTACAAATTATACGGAATCCATGCAAAAATGAATCTTGAGGATATTCTGAAAGTAATATAAACACTTGAGAAAAACATATAAATAAATACCAATAAGCAATACTACCAATTAAAAGTATTTTAAATATTAATTTAAAGAATTCTATTATTATTTTAAAAGAAAATATTTTTTTAAAACCTAATATTGGATTAATCTTATTTAAATCAAACTTTAAGGATCGAAAATTAAATTGTATACCACTGAAAAATATTGAAGGAAATATAATAATTAATACTATACATAAAAAAAAAGGAAAAAAAGAAATGATGACTTCTTTAAGATAAAACAAAAAATCTAATATCATATCTTTTTTATTTTTAATAATACCGGAATTAAAAGATAAGCTATGTAACATAATTTGACAAAACTGAAAAAAAATTTTTTCTTTACACCACCACAAAATAACAGAACTACATAATAAAATAAGTACTGCATTTAATTCTCGAGAATATTTAGTCTCTCCTTTTTTACGAAATTTTTTAATATGATATTCGGTAGGCTTCTCTGTTTTGTCTTCATTTATGTTATCATTCATATTTATTATATCTCATAATTGTTTATATATATAAATATATTAAACTTCTATCTTTTAAAAAAACAAGAACATTTTTATCACTATATTAAATATTTTTTGTACTTATTATTTAAAAATATTTAAAAATTTTTTATTATACATCAAAGTTAAATTTCATTAATCTAAGTACAATTTTTAAAATATTCAATATTAAAAATATTTTTAGTAAATGTATATTCCTATGAGAATAAAATTACAATGCGCACAACTCAATATTTGTTATATACCTTAAAAGAAACACCTCACGATGCAAAAATTATTAGTCATCAATTAATGCTTAGAAGTGGTATGATTAGACAGTTATCTACTGGTTTATACATTTGGCTTCCAACAGGGATAAGAGTATTAGAAAAAATAAAAAAAATTATAAAAATAGAAATGAAAAAAATTAATGCATACGAAATATCTATGCCTGTTATACAACCAGAATATTTATGGAAAGAAAGTGGACGTTTAAAAATATATGGAAAAGAATTATTAAAATTATCTGACCGAAGAAAAAATATTTTTGTACTCAGCCCAACAAACGAAGAAGTGATTACGCATTTTATTCGTAATGAAATAGATTCATATAAAAAACTACCTATCATCATATATCAAATACAAGAAAAATTTCGTGATGAAATAAGACCTCGCTGTGGAGTAATTCGAGCACGAGAATTTGTTATGAAAGATGCTTACTCTTTTCATATTAATCAATCATGTTTAGAAAAAACATACAATATAATGCATCAAAGTTATTGTAATATATTTAAAAAAATAAAAATCAATTTTTATATTGTGAAAGCAAATTCAGGATCTATAGGAGGTAATATTTCACATGAATTTCAAGCATTATCTCCTAATGGTGAAGATGAAATAGTTTTTTCTAATCGTTCATCATACTCATCTAATATACATTTAGCTAAATCTATGGAAGTAATAGAATTTATTCAAGATAAAAAAAAATTAGATCAAATAAATAACAATATAATTAGTACAAAAAAATTACAAAACAAAAATGATATAAATATACCTCTTGATCATCAAATAAAAACTATTTTAGTTAAAACAAAGATAGATAAAAAAAATAATATTGCCGCTTTACTTATACGTGCAGATCACGAAATTAATATAGAAAAAATAGAAAATATTGATATTATTTTTAAACCATTAACATTAATCAATGAAAAAGAAATTTTCACGAGATTAGGCATAAAAAAGAAATTTTTAGGACCTATAGGATTGATCATGCCTATTATTGCCGATATATCTGTTATAAAAATGAAAAATTTTTCTATAGGATCAAATATTGAGAATCAATATTTTACTAATGTTAATTGGAATACTGATTTACCTATACCTATTATCAAGGATATTAGAAAAGTAACAGAAAAAGATATAAGCCCTGATGGTAAAGGGCAATTAAAAATTCGAAAAAGTATTGAAATTGGTCATATTTTTCAGCTTGGTAAAGAGTACTCCAATAAAATGAATGCTTTTGTTAAAGAAAAAAATGGAAATAAAAAAAATATGCATATGGGATGCTATGGTATCGGTATAACACGCATCATTGCTGCTATTATTGAACAAAATCACGATAATGATGGTATTATATGGCCTGTTGAAATAGCACCGTTTGAAGTGGCTATTTTACCTATTAATATTAAAAATAATATTCAAATTCAAAAAACTTCAGAAATGTTATATAAAATTTTCAAAATAAAAAACATTGATGTTCTTTTAGATGATCGTAACGAAAGACCAGGTATCATGTTTAGTGAAATTGATCTTATCGGAATACCTCATCAAATCATTATCAGTCAACGTTGTATAAAAGATGGCAATATTGAATATCGTCAAAGAAGAAATAAATTTAGCACCCTAATTCCACAATGTGAAATAGTGTCTTTCATTAGCCAAATATTAAAAAAATGATTAAAATTGATGATGACATGTTGTTAAATAAAACTATATTGACGTTTTATGAAAATCTAGTTTGATTTTTTTTAATCCAATGATTGTATGTAACTGTATTAACAAATTATCTGTGATAGATACCGACCATTTTCTATTTAATTTAGCATGTAATACAATATTTTTTTTTGAATATGAAATAAAAACTGGAATAGACCCTTTTTTTTCATTCTTTAAAAATTGATATAATTTATTTAATAATAAATGATCAGTAGTTGATACATCTAAAAAAATTATTAATCTATGTACATATTTTTTTCGAGCCATATTCATACTTATTATAGTATTGGCGATCATGGTAACTTTTTTATTCACACTATTTATACTAACATTACCCTCGACAATGATAACCTCATTTAATTTTAAAAAGGATTCACATATAATGAATAATTTTGAAAAAACTACTACTTCTAAATGACTGGTATTATCATCTATGGTTAATAATACAATGCGATTTTGATGTTTTGTTATTTTTATTTTAATCGATATAATAATTCCAGATACCGATATTATTGTGGGTTTTTTAAAAAATTTTAATTCCGATAACCTTATGCCATTGACATAATGTTTTAACTCATACAAATATTGATTAATAGGATGTCCTGTTAAATATAAACCTAATACTTGATATTCTTGATCTAATGAAACTTTACTCATATTAATCAATGAATTCATTAGAGAAGCATCTTTTTCTAATGGATTTAACTCATTTTTTAATATACCAAATAAATTTTTTTGCTTACATTTTTTAACTTTAACATATTCTTTAGCCGATTTAATAATATTATCAATTTGTGTAATTAAATATTGTCTGTTCATATGAAAACAATCAAAACTTCCTGACATTACCAACTTTTCTAACACTCTATGGGTAATTTTTCGAGGATCGGTACGCATACATAAATCAAATAAATCAGAGAAATTTCCATTTTTTTGACGTTCTTGAACAATATTTTGTATAGAACTTTTTCCAACACCTTTAATAGCACCCATACCATAAATAATATTATTTTTACTATGTATATAAAATTTATATCGACTTAAATTAATATTAGGCGGAATAATTTTTAATCCCATATTTAATGATTCATTAACTAGATTTACTATTTTATCTGTATTGTCTATTTCTGAATTCATTGCAGCAGCCATAAATTCAGAAGGATAATAATATTTTAACCATAAAGTTTGATAAGATACTAATGCGTAAGCCACAGAATGAGATTTATTAAATCCATATCCTGCAAATTTTTCTAGTAAATCAAATATTTTTACTGCTAATTCCTTGCGGATATTATTTTTTTGAGCACCTTTTTCAAATATAAATCGTTGTTTTTGCATATCTTTAAAATTTTTTTTACTCATTGCTCTACGTAAAATATCTGCACTTCCTAAAGTATAACCTGCTAATACTTGCGCTATTTGCATTACTTGTTCTTGATATAAAATAATTCCATATGTTGATTCTAAGATGGGTTTTAGTAATATATGTTGCCATTTTTTATCAGGATATGAAATCTCTTCTCTTCCATGCTTACGATTAATAAAATTATCTACCATGCCAGATTGCAATGGACCAGGCCGAAATAAAGCAACTAGAGCTACTATATCTTCAAAACAATCTGGTTGTAGTCTGTTTATTAAATCTTTCATTCCATACGATTCTAACTGAAATACCGCATTAGTTTCTGATTTTTTTAATAATTCAAAACATACACTGTCATTCAAAGATATAGCATTAATATCTAGTAATGAACAATTTTTTAATTTTAATTTAATATTAATCATTTTTACAGCATCATGAATCACTGTTAATGTTCTTAAACCAAGAAAATCAAATTTTACTAATCCCACATATTCTATATCGTTTTTATCAAACTGTGTAACCGGATTTTCACCTTTTTCATCACAATATAAAGGACAAAAATCACTGATTTTAGTGGGAGAAATTACCACTCCCCCAGCATGCTTACCAACATTTCGATTTGTTCCTTCTAATTTTTTAGATATATCAATAAGTCTTTTAACATCCTCATTGCTGTTATACAAATGAAACAATTCAGAATTTTTAGAAAACGCCTCCTTTAAAGTCATGCCCGGATCTAAAGGAATTAATTTTGAAAGTTTATTAATAAAACCATATGGATATCCCAAAACTCTACCTACGTCTCTAATTACTGCTTTAGCTGTCATTGTGCCAAAAGTAATAATTTGTGCTACAGATTTTCTACCATATATTTCTGAAACATGTTCAATGACCTTATCACGTTTATCCATACAAAAATCAATATCTAAATCTGGCATAGAAACGCGTTCAGGATTTAAAAATCGTTCAAATAAAAGATCAAACAAAAAAGGATCTACTTCTGTAATTTTTAATGCATAAGCAACTAAGGAGCTAGCACCAGATCCTCTACCCGGTCCAACAGGTATATTGTTATCTTTAGCCCATTGTATAAATTCCATAACAATTAAAAAATAACCAGGAAAACCCATTTTATTAATAATGTTTAATTCTACATCTAATCGATTTCTATAAATATTATACATACGATGATATTCTTTTTTATCTGTATAATTTTTTTTTAACCGTTCTTGTAGACCTGTTATTGCTTGTGCAATTAAATATTTTTCTGTACTTTGTTTACCTGTTGGAAATTGTGGTAAAAAATATTTACCGGATTCTATAAAAACATTACAACGCTTTGAAATTTCTACACTATTCATTAAAGCTTCTGGAATATCTGAAAATAAATCACACATTTCTTCTGCAGTTTTTAAAAACTGTTGATCACTATAATTACTATTAATATTTGAATGATTTAATATTTGACCTTTATTAATAGCTACTCTGATTTGATGAATGGAAAAATCTTTTTTATTTAAAAAACATACAGCATTGGTCGCTACTACTGGAATATCATGAACTAATGATAAGTCTACTGCTAAATTTAAATATTTTTCTTCATCAGTACGCCCGGTACGCATTAACTCTAAATAAAAATAATTAGCAAAATATTTTTTATAAAAAAGCAAACAATTAGATAATAAAGAACAATCACCTTTTAATAATATTTTTCCAATTTCACCTTGACACCCTCCTGAAAGCAAAATTAATCCTTGATGATGTTCTAACAACCATTTTTTTTTTATAGTCACATTATATTGATCAAAATATCCTTTTTCATATGCACGAGAAATTAATATAATAAGATTGTTATATCCTTGTTGATTAACTGCTAAGATTGTCATTTCTGTTAATTCTAATTTAATAAATTCAGAAATAAATTGTACTGTGGCACCTATAATTGGTTTTATGCCTAATTTATGTGCTGCATTATAAAATTTGATTGCTCCAAACAAGTTATTGCAATCAGTTATAGCAAGGGAAGACATATTGAGAGAAAAAGCTTTCTTAATGAGATCTTCAGGCTTTGATAGACCATCAACCATAGAATAATCCGTATGTACATGAAGATGAACAAATTTTGATTCAATCATATGCTTTCCATCTGTTTTACATTGTAATTTATAAAGGATAATTTTATGTAGATAAATTATTTAAACTGAAAATGTATAAAAATTTTAAAAATAAATTATTTTACAATATTATTTTTTATTAAACAGTATTATAGCTCGACAAATAATACACTCATTTACTCTAGCAATGCTTTTAAATTTTTGTATATTTTTAGTATTTTTAAACCATTGAATTTCTAAAATTATTTGATCACCGGGAATAACTATTTTTTTAAAACGAGCGCTATCAATACCTACAAAATAATATAATTTTTGAATATCTAATTCACCTGTGCTTTTATAAATAAGTAAACCAGATGCTTGCGCCATAGATTCCAAGACTAAAACACCGGGAAAAATAGGCTCATTATAGAAATGTCCCTGAAAAATAGATTCATTAAAAGTGCAATTTTTAAGAGCATATAGATATTTTAATTTTTTATAATGTAAAATACGATCAACAAGTAAAAAAGGATATCGATGAGGTAAAATCTTTAAAATATTTTTTATACTTAAAGAATAGTCTTGAAGAGACAAGAAATGTTATCCTTATTTAAATAATTACTAATATAGTATATTCTTCAACAATAATTTTTATCAGTACTATCATTTACTATAAAATAATATATAAATTACCACACTTTTCCAATATTAAACTGAAATGGTTGTATCTGATAATGATGATATTTTTGCAAGAAAAATGGATGTGCATAAGAAAAAACTAAAGGTCCTATTGGAGATAACCATCGTAATGCTATACCAGAAGAGAAATGAATATTATTTTTGAATTTATTTTGATTAAAAAGATTGTCTGTATTGACGGGATGTGTTGGATTATCAGATGTATTCCAGATACTACCAAAATCTAAGAAAAAAGAAGATCTTAAATAATTACTATATTCTTTATCTATCCATGGCATAGGAAAAATACACTCTACATTCATTATCATCATGGCATTACCACCTACAGATTCAATAGATTCGCAAGAGTTATTATTTTTATATCCCAGACATAGATTCTTATCATACCAATGATCTACATTTTTTGGACCAATAGTATTTAATTTAAAACCACGGATATTATTGATATTGTTAGCATAAAATTTTTCATAAAAAGGTAATTTTTCTAAATTAAAAAAATTTGTTAGTCCAAAATAAAAATGATTTAAAAATAAAAATGTATTGTCTTTATTTAAGGGCGTAAAAAATGTACTATCTAACATCAATTTATAAAAAAAATTATCAGAACTAAAAATAGTATTTTTCGCACTAATACTAATTTTTTTACCAGATATAGGAAAATAAAAATATTTTAAATCATCGTATATCCATGAATAATGTAAAGTAATGTCATTTTCGATAACATTTTTAAAATATTTTTCATATGATACTTTTGTATATTTTTGAATTTTGGCTTTATTTACAAGCTGAAAAATATTATTATGAGTATATCCTAGACCTAAATTTAATTCATGAAAATCATTAATAAATAACCCTAAATTAGCTTCAATACCAGAATTATTATTTATACTACTAGATATATTCTGTGCATTATATTTATAGTCATTATAAAAAAGACGACTTTTTAGATGGATATTATTAGATATAAAATAAGGATATTCTATTATCATATCTAAATATTTTTGATTACTACTTTTAATAATCTTGGCTTGAATAGAATTTCCAGATCCAAATAAATTATTTTGAGAAAAAGATATTTGACTATTTACGCCAGTATCTAATCCATATCCCATACTAAAGTTTATTGCACCTGTCTGGTTTTCTTTCACTACATAAATTATATCTATTTGATTAGATTCATTTGAAATTAAATTGGTTAATATTTGTATATCACTGAAATATTGTGTTTTTTCTAATGATTGTTTGCCAAGATCAACTAAGTGTTTATTAAACCATACACCTTCTTTTTGTTTTATAGCGCGACGTAATGTAATGTCTTGAGTAATTACATTACCTCTAAAAGATATATTATGTACAATATAACGTTTTTTCTTATAAATATAAAATTTTAAATCAATAGTTTTTTTAGAATGATTCATTTCTAGATATACATTAACTTGAGCATTAATATATCCATAGTTAGATAATATATCTTTTATCATATTAATAGAAAAATTAATTTTTTCTTTACTATATAATTCATTTTTATGAATTTTAATAATATCTCTAATTAATTTTTTATGATCAAAACAGTCGCTATGAACAAATAATTTAGAAATTTTATATTGTTCTCCTTCAGAAACATTAAGAACAATATTCACGTTATTTTTATCCTGTGTAAAATTTATTTTTTCTTCATTAATATGAAAATAAAAATATCCTTGATTTAAATAAAAATTTCTTAAATTATCTACATCTTGTTGAAATCTTTTAGCATAATAAATACAATTATCCCATATATTCCAACAATGATTACAAGATTTTAAGTAAAATAACGATATTAATTTCTTATCAGAAAACATACGATTTCCAATAATTTTTATTTCTTTAATTTTAGTTGCTAAATTTTCTTGAATAATAATTTTTAAATACACCGCATTGCTAGAAGAAATTTTCGTTAATATTTGAATATTGGCTTTATATTTACCAAAATCTTTATAAAAATCTTCCAATTTTTTCAAAAAAATATGATTAATAAATGGATTGAATATACTACCTATTTTAATTCCTAATTGAGTTAAATATTTATTGAGTATTTCTGTACTAATAGTTTTATTCCCTTCTATAATAATATCAGCAATAATAGGTCTTTCTTTTACTTTAAAAGTAACAGTCTTTCCCGAATAAAAGACTTGGATATCTTGAAATATACCCGTTTGAAATAAAAGATTAATACTTTCTTGAATATCATCATCAGATATTGTTTTTCCAATATTTAATGGAATATTCTTTAATGCCTCATCTTTGGTAATAGATTTTAATCCTTGAAACTGAATTTTTTCTATTACTCCTATTTCATTTGCACAAATATTAAAACTTAAAAATATAAAAAAAGCTACAATACAATTTTTTATTAACATTGTGATTACATTTATTCCTACTGATATACTCTATAATTGAACATAATATATTAATGACATTGATATATTTAAAATATTATGCAATACAAAAAATAATGAAACAATACTCGCGGTGAGAGTTATTAAAAAATTAAATTTTAATATTATTTGATTATTGAAATAAAATGTAATTTTTTAAAATATTTTTTAACATCAATGCTTTTTATAAACACTGTACGAATGATATTCGTATAATAAAAATGACAATATTAAAAATATACTTATTAAAAATTAATTTTTTAAATAAGTAATAATAAAATAAAACATATTTTATTTTCTACGATAAAAAATTACTTAATTTTTTAAAAATCTTGCTATTAATCAATTCATAAATAAAAAATAGATCAAAAAATGCTTTTTTATGTTATTTTATCTTTTAAATCCTTTTTAATTTTTAGAATTATTTTGTCTCGATCATATTAGACGAGCAAATAATAATTAATAGAGATATTTAATAAAAAATAATTTTTATAAAATAGTAATATTTTATAATATTTTTTATAAAACACTGTTCTAAAAAAATGCATGCTGATTTTTTACATCTATAAGCCATGCATTAATATTATTCTTTATCATTGGCAGCTATACTAATATTAGCTATTTTATGCATATAAAATTAATACTGTATTTTGATAATCGGAAACAATGATTATTCTTTGCATTATCTCAAAACATTATTGATCACCAATAATTATTTCTTTTTTTAATTGATTATTATTTTTATTTTATTAAAATTAAAAGATAAAAATTACTATTGTTAATCTCGTATATTAATACTATTGTATACAATAGCTATTCTTAAGAAATATATATGCATATCAATCAATTTAAAATTTTAAAATCATTGATTTTTTACGTTATTATTTATTATTAAAAAAAGTCTTATGTTATAAAAAATAAATTATTAAATCATCATTAAAAATATATTAACTATAATTGCATTAGTTCTTTTTCTTTTTTTAATACAATAATTTCTAATTCTTGAATGAATTTATCTGTTATTGTTTGAATGGCATTTTGTACAGAACGTTCTTGATCTATACTAATTATTTTATTTTTTAAACATTTTTTAATTTTATCATTTGCATCTCTACGAATATTACGAATCACAATACGACTATTTTCTGCATCTCCACGAACTAATTTAATTAATTTTTTTCTTCTTTCTTCTGTCAGTGCAGGTAAAGGCACTCGAATATCTTTGCCATGTAATATGGGATTTAAATCGAGTTTAGAATTCAAAAGAGACTTTTTTATTATATTAGTCATTGAATCATCAAAAACATTAATTTTTAACGTGTGAAAATCTTCTACTATTATATTAGCCACTTTTCTTAATGGGGTTTTTACACCAAAATATTCAACATAAATGCTATTTAGAAGATCGGGAGATGCCCGCCCTGTCCGAATAGTATTAACATGACTTTGAAAAGTTTGTACACAGATTTGCATTTTTTTATGACTCTGTTCGCGAATTTGATCAAGCATATATAATACCTATAAGATATATTAAATATAAACATAAAATCTTTATGGATGTCGTGGCGTCATCAAAAAATTTATATAGTGATTAATGTGCCCTCATCTTTTCCTATAAGAATTCGGTATAAAGAACCTGGTTTGTTAATGTTAAAAACACGCATGGGTAAATTATGATCTCGAGCTAATGTAAAAGCAGTTAAGTCCATGACTCTTAATTCGCGCTTTAAAACATCTTCATATTGTAATTTTTTATAAAAAATAGCATGTTTATTTTTTTGAGGATCTGAAGAATAAACGCCATCTACTTTTGTACCTTTTAATAAAATATCTACTTTTGTTTCAATACTTCGTAGACAAGCTGCAGAATCAGTAGTAAAAAGAGGATTACCAGTTCCAGCTGAAAAAATAACCACAATGTTTTTACGCAACAAATTAATAGCTTTTTCCCAATTATATATTTGACATATACCATGAATGGGTATAGCTGACATTACACAAGACTTTAATGATATAGAACGCATAATATCCTGCATTGTGAGACTATTAATGACGGTTGATAATATACCGATATGGTCAGATGTTATTCGATTCATTCCTATTTTAGATAATTTTTCACCGCGAAATAAATTACCACTACCAATGACTAAACCAACTTGTAAACCCATGTCTACTAAACATTTCACTTCTTTTGCTATTCTAATAAAAGAATTTATATCAATACCAAATTTATTAATGCCTTGCAATACTTCGCCGCTTATTTTTAATAAAATACGTTGGTATATAAGATTCATATTGGTAGACATATTTATCAACTCAAAATATATTGTTATATTAGTATGCAAAAAAAAAAAAAAAAAAATAAAAAATAAATGTAATCTTTTTTTTAAAAAATTTTTTAATATTGAAAATATTGTCTTTATATAAAATAACTATATAAAAAGACTGTTAATAACTTTTTCTCCTATTTCAAATCGTATGAAAGATATTACTTTTGCATTATATTCTTGTAACAATTGACCTACTGTTTTTGTAGGATCTATAACAAAATCTTGACCGATTAAAGAAATACTATTAGTAAATTTTTGCATTCTTCCTATCATAATTTTTTTTAATATGTTATCGGGCTTGTTAATATTTTTTAACAATGCTAATTGTATTTGATATTCTCTATCAAAAATAGAATGTGGTACATCTTCTGCACATAAATATTCTGGTTTACTTGCAGCAATATGCATTGCAATATTTTTACTAATTTTTGTGTTCAAATTATCTACAGAAACTAACACACCAATCCGATTATCATGCACATAAGAAGTAACATTTTGATTATATATAGCAGAAAAATTACATATATTTATATTTTCATTAATTCTATTAATTAAATCTATTCTTTTATTATTAAATAAAGATCTTAATTCATTAATCTCTCTTATGTTCTGAGATAGAGCTGTAGAAATTACCTCTTTTCCAAAAGATTGAAACAAAGTGTCTTTAGCCACAAAATCTGTTTCACAATTTAATTCCAATAAAGCACTGCAATTATCTTTAGTATGAGCAAATATCACACCATAATTTGTAATATTATGTATTTTTTTTTGAGCTTTGGCATGTCCTAATTTTCGTAAATGATCAATTGATTTTTCAATATCTCCTTTTTCTTCTAAAAGTGCTTTTTTACACTCCATAAATCCTGCGCCAGTCAAAGATCGCAGTTCTTTTATAAGAGTTGCTGAAATTTTGATCATAATTGTCTCCTATCCGCTGATAAATTTAGTATTATCTATGTAAATAATTTATTTTATTTATATGCTATTGCTGTTTTATTGTTATTAATACGCACTTCTTCTAATATATTTTTATTTCTTGTTTTAAAAATAGTTGATGCAATAGCCTGCAAATATAATTTTATAGATCGAATTGCGTCATCATTTCCGGGAATAATATAATCTACACCATCAGGATTAGAATTCGTGTCCACGATCGCAAAAACTGGAATACCTAAATTATTAGCCTCTTTTATTGCAATATTTTCATGCAAAGCATCGACGACAAATAAACAATCAGGTAAACCACCCATATTTTTAATACCCCCCAAACTATTTTCTAACTTAGCTAATTCTCTTGAGCGTATTAAAGCTTCTTTCTTAGTTAATTTGTCAAAGGTGCCATCTTGTGATTCTATCTCTAAATCTTTTAATAATTTTATAGACTGTCGTACTGTTTTCCAATTTGTCAACATACCACCTAACCATCGGTGATTAACATAAAATTGTTCACAATGAATAGCAACATCTTTTATTACTTTACTAGCTGCTTTTTTTGTACCTACAAATAATATTTTTCCTTTTCTAACAGAAATTTTTTTTAATTCTAGCAAGGCAGTATGAAACATAGGAAGAGTTTTTTCTAAATTAATAATATGCACTCTATTTTGAGAACCAAAAATAAAAGATTTCATTTTAGGATTCCAATATCGAGTTTGATGTCCGAAATGTACACCCGCTTTTAACATTGCACGCATTGATACTATTTCCATATTTACCTCTAATAAAGAATATAAAGAATGCACAAAATGAAATACAATAAAAACGTTAATCTCATTTTCACAATAATAATATATCAATTTTTTAATAATTATAATAATTATATGTTATATAAAAATTATTTATATCATATTCAGTTAAGGATTATATAAACAATTGTCTATTAATTTCAAAATTTTTAATATTATATATAAAAAACATATAAAAAATTAAAAATTTTATAATAAATTGTTAATAATCATAAATTCATTTGGATAAAAATAGAGAAATTTTATGAGTTATATAATTAAAACAGCATCAGAAATAAAAAAAATGCGCATATCAGGAAAACTAGTTTCTGAAGTTTTAGAAATGATTGAAGAATATATTAAGCCTAATATTAGTACAGAAAAAATTAATAATATTTGTCATGATTACATTGTTACACAACAGAAAGCAATTCCAGCTTGTTTAGGATATCATGGATTTCCAAAATCTATTTGTATCTCTATAAATGACACCGTCTGCCATGGCATACCAAGTGATTCAAAAAATTTAAAAGAAGGGGATATAGTTAATATTGATGTTGCAATTATTAAAAATGGTTATCATGGTGATGCATCTAAAATGTTTTATGTAGGAAAAATAAGTGATTTGGCTAAACGCTTATGTGAAGTTACGCGTGAAAGTTTATATCAAGCATTAAATATAGTACGTCCTGGAATACCATTATATAAAATTGGAGAAACAATTGAAAAATATGTTCAAAAAGAAAAATTTTCAGTAGTAAAAGAATATTGTGGTCATGGTATTGGTTATAATTTTCATGAACAACCACATATCTTGCATTATAAAAATAAAAAAAATAACAACATTGTCGAAGAAAATATGATTTTTACTATTGAACCCATGATTAATACAGGTGGTGCAGAAGTAAAATGTATGAAAGATGGCTGGACTGTAAAAACAAAAGATCGCTCTTTATCTGCTCAATACGAACACACTATCTTAGTAACAAAAGATGGCTGTAATATTTTAACATGGCAAAAAAATGAAACTATCCCTTCTATATTAATTAACCAACCTTAACCTTATATACTAAGTAATTTCAAAATATATGAATTATGATAGGCTGTTATTATATCGTTAAGATTTATTAACATATAAAAAATAATATTTTATATTATAAAAATTTTATGATTAACAATGGAGATAAATACATGCAATTACTACAAAATAAAATTGAAGAAATATATGCGCGAAAAAATACTATCGATAGCAATATTATTAATACGCATGAATTTGAAAAAATTGAATATGCAATAAAATTATTAAATGACGGTAAAATTCGAATATCAGAAAAAAAAAATAATACATGGACCACTCACCAATGGATTAAAAAAGCTGTTTTATTATATATCTACTTTAAAAAAAATAAAATTATCAAAGGTGACAATAATTGTTTTTATGATAAAATTCCTCTTAAATATCATTCATATAACGAACAAAAATTTCAATTAGAAAAAGTGCGTATTGTGCCTCCCGCAACGGTACGGTATGGATCATTTATTGCGCAAAATACAGTAATTATGCCTTCTTATGTTAATATAGGAGCATACGTAGATGAAGGAAGCATGATTGATACATGGTCTACTGTAGGATCCTGCGCTCAAATTGGTAAAAATGTACATTTATCTGGAGGGGTTGGTATAGGTGGCGTATTAGAGCCTTTACAAAATAACCCGACTATTATTGAAGACAATTGCTTTATTGGTGCTCGTTCTGAAATAGTTGAAGGTGTTATTGTAGAAAAAAATTCAGTTATTTCTATGGGTGTTTTTATTGGTCAAAGTACTAAAATATATGATAGAGATACAGGAAAAATTTATTACGGCAAAGTACCTTCTGGTTCTGTAGTGGTATCTGGTAGTTTACCATCACGGAAAGGAAATTGTCATCTTTATGCTGCGATTATTGTAAAAAAAGTAGATTCTAAAACGAAAATGAAAGTAGAAATTAATCAATTATTACGAAACATAGATGAAATATGATATAGAAAACAATCCGCCCGTACGATAGGCGGATAAAAATCATCATACATATTTACAATTATTACTAAATTACTAAAAAGATATTGCTGTTACCTCGCTGTACATAAAAAACTAATACATTCGGCTTCATATCTAACATTTTCTTTAATGCACGTAAATTATTAACTACTTTTTTATTAAATGATATGATAATATCATTTTTCTTAAATCCAACTCTAGAGGCTTGAGTGTTTTTTATAACTCGTGTAACCTGTACTATTGTTTTTCCGTTTAAGAAAACGTTTTTCAATTGCATACCTTCTAGTTGTGAATATGTATTTTTAAAAGTTAAACTATTATGGGATGCATTTTGTAATTCTACTATAGTAGTATGAACTTTTCCTTGGCGAAATATTCCTAATTTGATCTTAGTTTTTACTGGCAGAGAACTCACTTCAGCACGTAATGCTGCAAAACTAGAAATTATTTTGTCGTTTAAAGAAACTATAACATCACCAGCTCGTATACCAGCATTAAAAGCTGAAGAATTAGATAATACTTGACTTACAAAAGCACCTTTTTGTATATTGATATGCATGATTTTAGATAAATCGGCATTTAATTCTATTCCAACTATTCCTAACTCTCCGCGTTGTACTTGACCAAATAGTTCTATTTGTTCTGTTAAATTTTTAACCATATTAACAGGAATGGCAAAACCAATACCGATGTTACCTCCATCTGGAGCTAAAATAGCTGTGTTTATTCCTATCAATTCCCCTTGTAGATTTAATAACGCTCCACCTGAATTTCCTCTATTAATAGCTGCATCAGTTTGAATGAAATTCTCATAATGTTCAATATTTAATCCAGTTCGCCCTAATGCAGAAATGATACCTGATGTTACAGTTTGCCCTAAACCATAAGGATTTCCAATAGCAACAGTATAATCTCCTACACGTAAAAAATCACTATTGGCAATTTTTATTTCCTTTAAATTTTTTGCACCTACTAACTGTATTAAGGCAATATCAGAATGTGGATCTTTACCAACTAATTTTCCTTTATAACGTCGTCCGTCGTGTAATATAATTTGAATTTTACGAGCATTTTTTACAACATGATAATTTGTAACTGCATAACCCTTTTTTGCATTAATAATCACACCAGAGCCTAAAGCATGAAAATATTTGTTTCGATTATTTAAAGAAGAATAATGAATATGACAAAAAGAAGAACTATAAAAAGACAATTCTTTTTGGCAAAAAGGTAAATTCTTACTAAAAAAAGATTTAAATTGATAAGATAAATTAGAATCTTTTACGCCTTCTTGTCCCTCAATATTAATACTGATTACTGAAGGTGTGGCCTTTTCTAACATAGGCGCTAAACTAGGAAACGATTGGGGAGAAGAAAACTTATTAATATTGTTTACACTTTCTATTCCCCAAGACGTTTTGGAACTGAATAATAGCACTAGTACTAGCATAATAATGCTAAATGCTATCGTTATTTTTTTCATTTTTTATTTCTCATATTATAATTAAATCCGTAAATATATATCTTTATATATTTAGAATATATAATAATATTTTACTATATGATGTATAATTTTTTATATGCATATGTTAATTTCTATATAATATAAATATTTTTTGATTATAATAATATGGTTTAAATCATAATAAATATATTGTTCAAAACATTATGATATTTAAAAAATGTTTAGTAATTTATTTTCAATAATTAATACATAAAAAAGGGGAAAATTTATATTCTTATGTCTTTTAAAAAAATTATTAATGTTCTTATTTGTATACTATTTATTTTAACATACTGTTATATCCCATATTGGAGATATAAAAAAAAATGTTAAAATATTTTCCGGAATGACTATGGGAACATATTGGCAAGTAAAAATACCTGATTTAAAAAATGAAAAACATATCAAAGATATAATACAAAATGTTCTTAATCAAGATGAAAATATGCTATCTTCTTGGAAAGAAAAATCAATAGTCTCTCAATTTAATAAATGTAAAAAAAATGCATTACAAAAAATAAATAAAAAATTTTTTGATATTGTTGCTACCGCATTAATGATTAATAAAAAAACTAAAAGAAAATTAGATATAACTATTGAACCATTAATAAGCATTTGGGGATTTAGTACAAAAAAAAAAAATTATCAATATCCTGATGCACAAAAAATAAAAGAAAAAATTTCTATTATCGGTAGTAAATATTTGCAATTAATTCATAATTCTAAGGGATATTTCCTAAAAAAAACAAAAAACGGAGTCAAAATAAATTTATCAACTATCGGTGAAGGTTTTGCTGTGGATCATTTATCTTTAGTTTTAAATAAACAAGGCATAAAAAATTATACAATCGCCATTGGTGGAACAATTTTCGTTAAAATACAAAATGCTCTAGAAAAACCAAAAATTATTGCAATTCAAACACCTACTGATAAAAAAAAATCAATACATTTATTAGTATATTTAAAAAATTATGCTATTAGTACTGCTGGTAGTTATCTCAATTATTATTATTTGAACGGTATACGCACCACTCACATAATCAATCCAATGAATGGTTATCCCATTAAACATAATTTAGTTTCAGTGAGTGTTATTGCTTCAAATGCTGTATACGCAGACAGCTGGGATACAGGGCTTTTGATACTAGGATTTAAAAAAGCAAAAAAATTATCTATAAAAGAAAAACTAGCAGTATGTCTTGTTATTGAGAAAAAAAAAATATTTTATACCTGGATATCTCCCGCTTTCAAAAAATTTTTAGTAAAAAATTAATAATACTGAATGTATCCGTGATAAATATAAACAATATTTTACGCACTCTATTGATTGATAATATTTATTATATTTGTCATAATCAATATAATTTAAGCCTATAAAATTTTTAAATTCCATCTTATCAAGATTTATTGAAAATATTTATTGATTACAATAAAAAATGTTAAAAAATTATGAAATTTTAATATTATTGCAATATTTATTACTATAAACACAAATTTAAAAATGTATATGTTAATATTCAACCACACACCTGTTTTCTGTAGTATTGATATATAGAAGATAAAAAACAGAAAATGACACTCAATAAAGATTATCTTGGGGAAAAAATGGAAATGTTATCAGGAGCCGAAATGGTGATTAGATCATTAATCGATCAAGGAATAAAACATATATTTGGTTATCCTGGTGGTGCTGTATTAGATATTTATGATGCTTTAAAAACCATGGGAGGAATCGAGCATATTTTAGTCAGACATGAACAAGCTGCTACTCATATGGCCGACGGATATTCAAGAGCTACAGGCAAGACAGGAGTAGTATTAGTCACATCTGGACCTGGTGCAACAAATGCAATTACAGGCATTGCCACTGCATACATGGACTCGATTCCAATGGTTATTATTTCGGGACAAGTAGCATCATCATTAATTGGATACGATGCTTTTCAAGAATGTGATATGATTGGTATTTCTCGACCCATAGTCAAACATAGTTTTTTAGTTAAAAAAACTCAAGATATTCCTATTATTTTTAAGAAATCTTTTTGGTTAGCATCAAGTGGACGACCTGGTCCTGTAGTTATTGATCTTCCTAAAGATATATTAAAAACTACTAACAAATATCACTATATTTGGCCAAAAAAAATATATATACGCTCATATAATCCCAATGTAAAAGGCCATCAGGGACAAATCAAAAAAGCACTACAAACAATACTAATCGCAAAAAAACCAGTTATTTATGCTGGAGGTGGCATCATAATCTCGGATAGTCACAAAGAATTATTGAGATTGGCTGAAAAACTTAATATTCCTGTAACAACTTCGTTAATGGGGTTAGGCGCATTTCCAGGTAGTCATGCACAAAGTATATCTATGTTAGGTATGCATGGTACGTACGAAGCAAATATGACTATGCATCATGCCGATGTAATTTTTGCTATTGGTGTACGATTTGATGATAGAACTACTAATAATTTAAGCAAATATTGTCCTAATGCTAAAATATTACATATAGATATTGATCCGACATCTATTTCCAAAACTGTCACCGCAAATATTCCTATTGTAGGTGATGCTAAATACGTTCTTAAAAAAATGTTAGAATTACTACAATATGAAAAAAATCTGCCATGTTTTAAGAAATGGTGGGTATGCATTGAAAAATGGAAAAAAATAAAAAGCTTATCTTATAATCAGAATAGTAAAAATATAAAACCACAACATGCAATACAAACTCTTTTTTATTTAACTAAAGGAGAAGCTTATATTACTTCTGATGTAGGTCAACATCAAATGTTTGCAGCTTTATATTATTTATTTAATAAACCTAGACATTGGATCAATTCTGGTGGATTAGGCACAATGGGTTTTGGACTACCCGCTGCATTAGGCGTAAAATTAGCATTACCTAAAGAAACAGTAATTTGCATTACCGGCGATGGTAGTATTCAAATGAACATTCAAGAATTATCAACTGCAAAACAGTATAAATTATCTATCTTAATATTAAATTTAAATAATTCTTCATTAGGAATGGTAAAGCAATGGCAAGATATGATTTATGACAGCCGTCACTCGCACTCTTATATGCATTCTCTTCCAAATTTTGTGAAACTAACAGAATCATATGGGCACATTGGTATTCAAATCAATAACCCATTAGAATTAGAAAAAAAATTAATTTTAGCGTTAAAATATTTATCTAATGGTAATTTAGTTTTTGTAGATATTAAAATAGATAATTTAGAGCATGTTTATCCTATGCAGATTCAAGGCGGCGGTATGAATGAAATGTGGTTAAGGAAGGGAGAGGCTTCCTAAAATATGCAAAGAAGAATTTTATCTATTCTATTAGAGAATGAACCAGGTGCATTATCAAGAGTTATAGGGCTTTTTTCTCAAAGAGGCTATAATATAGAAACTGTTACAGTAGCACCCACAGACGATCCCACTTTATCGCAAATGACTATACAAACTATAGGTGATGAAAAAATTATTGAACAAATTGAAAAACAATTACATAAATTAATTGATGTATTGCGGGTAATACAAATTGGTAATGCGCCTCATATAGAAAGAGAAATTATGTTGATAAAAGTGCAAATTAAAAATTATAGAAGAGATGAAATAAAACATATTATTGAAGTATTTCGAGGAAAAATTGTGGATATTACATCAACAACATATATTTTACAATTATCTGGAAATACTAAAAAATTAAATGCTTTTCTTGACGTCATACGTAACATATCAGAGATAATTGAAATAACACGATCTGGGATTGTCGGTATCACTCGAGGTAAATACATTAATACTATAAAAAATTGCTAAAAACAAGAAATGAATAATTTTATTTAAAAAACACAATACCACTCGTCAAAAGTATATAATCATATTAAATAAAATAAAAACATACATTGTTTTTTATTTAATATGGTCATTTTTTATGATAATAAATATATACTTTTATCCATTTTTAATAAATTACTTTATATTATATATATTTCTATGAATACAATATTTCAGCACATTCCTGTAATGAAAAAGGAAGTTGTACAATCTTTATGTATAGAAAAAAATGGCATTTATATCGATAGCACTTTTGGTATGGGAGGACATTCTTTTGAAATTTTAAAAAAATTAGGAAAATACGGAAAATTATATGCTATGGATAAAGATCCACAATCTATTTATTTTGGAAAAAAAATTAATGATATACGCTTTGATATAAAACATAATAATTTTTCAAAAATATTACATTATGCAGAAGAAAAAAAAATTGTCGGCCAAATTAATGGAATAATCTTTGACTTAGGAGTCTCATCACCACAAATCGATAATGCAAAAAGAGGATTTTCATTTATGTTAGATGGTCCATTAGATATGAGAATGAATCCTAATATAGGCATTTCTGCTGCTGATTGGTTATTTAAAAGTAATACAAAAACAATTGCTTGCGTATTAAAAAAATATGGCGAAGAACGATGTGCAAAAAAAATAGCTTTAGCAATTAAAAAAAATAATCAATATAAAAAAATCACAAGAACATTAGAATTAGCTAATATTATTAAAAAAATAATACCTACTAAAAACTCATTTAAACATCCCGCTACAAGAACTTTTCAAGCTATTAGGATTTATATCAATCAAGAATTGGAAGAAATAAAAATTGGATTAAGAGAAACATTAAAGATATTAAAACCGGGTGGAAGAATATCTATTATTAGTTTTCATTCCTTAGAAGATAGAATAGTAAAAAAATTTATAGTACATAATAGTAAACATGCAGATATTCCATACGGAATGCCTATAAATGAAAAACAATTATCTGCATTAAAAAAACCTAAACTAAAAATAATTCATCGAATTTTTCCAAGTATTCATGAAATTAATAACAATCCTCGTGCGCGTAGTGCTATATTACGAACAGCCGAATTAAAAAAGAACAATGAATAAAAACTTTATTTTATATAAAATAGCGTCTTTTAAAAGAAAAACGACAACATTTTATAAAATTTTTAATTAGTAAAAATAAAAAAATTGTATGCATGTTTATATAATATTATAATACTTCTGTATTCTAGAAATCAATTTAAAAAATAGACCTAAAATACAAAAAATTATTTTATATAAAAAATAGTGAACAATTCATTGTACAGTATTGATCAAATAATCTTGATATACAAATATATTTAAAAATTTATCTATAAATAAAATATCAATATTTTATAATCAAGATTATCAATCTCGATATAAGTAATCATTAGCGTTATTATTCTTTTATAATTATATGACGTGCTATAAATACAAGAAAGATATTTTTTAAAAAATACTTGATAATCGAAAAATATCTAAAAATAAAATGCATTAATACAAACAATTTTTATATATTTAAAATTATAAATAATTTATAATAACCATATAATCTCTTCTTATTATAAAAAATAAAAATTATTGCAATAGAGTGGCTTATATATTAGTATTTATTTTACAAATGATGTTGATATTAAATAATCTATATATAAAAAAATCTGTATATCATATCTTTTTAAATTATTTTAATGGATTTTATCTTATCGAAAAATTTTATAATTATTAAAAATAAAATTTAAATATCGTACAAATAATTAAAACTAAAAAACAAAATAAAATAAATTTCGCAATATATAAATATTTTAGTCTTGGAAAATAATTAATAGGTAATAAAAAAATTTTAATATAATATTAAATTTAAAAATATTATTTCTTGTGTTATGTATATTTTATACTTTTATATAAAGATTTAAAGTAATCACTATCAAATTTTTCATATAGAATGATAAAAAAAATCTTATAAAAGATCTTTTAAATAATTTCTATTTTATAATCTGATATCAGATTATTAAAATAATTATGACAATATAAAAGAATAAAAATGCATGAATTAATGCTATTGAGACAAATTTTATATCCATATTATTTATATTTATTTTTAAAAAAAGTCACAATAGTGAATTTTATAATATTTATAAAAAATTTAATATCATAAATTTTTTACAAAAAATTGCATATTTAGAATTCAAATACAATTAATAAATTACTACAAAAGCCTCTTAAAAATAAACACTAATCATATAGGTATATAAAAAATATATTTCTAATGATTATATTTTTATTATTAGTTATTATTATACTTAGATATATTAAAATTATATTAAAAAAATAACTGATTTATATTATGGTAGAAAACAAGATAATATGTATCTCATATAATAGTAAAAATATTCTAAAAATTTATCAGAGAGCATCATTGAAAAAATTTTTCACTAAAAAATAACGTTCTCTATAAATAAATAATTAATTTTATACTATAGAAATGATTATGAATTTAAAAGAATTTTTAAAAAAAAGAATATAAATACGTTGTTTTCAATCCATCGTAAAAAATCCTAATAAATCACTGCAACCACCACGATATAAGCTATCTTATCATGATACTTATGAATAACATCTATTTTTTTCTAGTATGAAAAAAATTACTATTCATTAGATGTATTAAAAAATAAAAAAAATTTTTTTGATTTACAAAAAATATTTTTATTAATTCAAATAGTAATTATCTTGCTCAATAGAAAAACAAAATATAAAAATGTTTCGCATGAACTAGTTATCTAGCACTAAAAAATTTACTATCAAATACTTTTGGATACTGTATAAAAAGGTATATAAATAATTTTATTAAACTATGCTCGATTAGAGCTAACCATAGTGTCTAAAAACACATGTATAACATATGTAATTCTCATGTTATATCAGATATAAAGATATTAAAAAATATAGTCTTTTATAAAATATATATCATAAAATAAAAAATACTAAAAATTATCAAATATTAATAAAATACTAAAAATAGAAAAAAATAGAGTATATGATATAAAAATGCAATAAAAACAAGTTGAGAAATTTTATATTAAAAAGGTTAGCAACCATTATAATAAAAAAAATTTTTATATTCTTATGGATATAATATTAGAGTATATTATTAAAAATAATGCTATTTTAAAATTTTTGTAATATAAAACATAATTTTGAAAATATTTATAAAAATTTTTGCATTATTACTGTTATATGGTACATAGAGATTGATAGAAGATTTATAACAATAAAATAATTACTACTTCTCATTCGTATAATATACGTTTTCTGTAATAAATATGTCCATAATCTGATAAACTATTTCCTGTAATATAACAAAATACTTAAGAACATAGTAATATGATTATATTAAAATAGAATAAATATTCTAAATTTAATGTTGTCATTATATTTTAGATTGTTTTACTATTATTATTTGTAGCTATGATGTAATACAATATCTATTAATATATAAATTGTTTTGAATAAATATCACTACAAATATAAAGTGGAATAAATTATATTTATTTGTTTTTAAATGTGAGAATTAAACTCAAAATAGTTAATATGTTACTATCATTTATATTATTACATAGAATACTAAAAATATTTTATATAAACAAAATATATTAAAACAAAAATAAATTTTATATTTCATGTAATTCTAATAATGTCTACGATCTATTTATTTAAAATAAAATCATGATAATTTCAATCATTAGAAATATTAATTATTATTGATTTTAAAATATTTTCTTAAACAATAAAATACTCCATTATTTCTCCAGCTGATAATCGTACAAAAAATATATAAAATATACCCCATTGTATTTTTAAAAAAATATTAGTTTTTCTATATTAATGTTATTATATTTTTAAATAATATAAAAATATAAATTATAATCATTTATATTTTATATAGAAAAAATAAAAAAATTTTTATATAAATAACACTTTAATACGTATTGACTATAATTATCTTTGTTCATAAATATTTCCAGCTATTTCAGACATAGTTATTATACAGACATCACTTTTTTTAAGATTATCATATAAATATCAGTCAATTAATAGTAATAATGAAATGAAGTAAATGAAACTATTAAAAATTAGAAAATTTTTTCAGCAATAATTTTATTTGAAAAATAACAGTATTAATATACTATATATAATCATAAATTAACTTTTTTAAAATCATTTAAATATTTAAATGCATATAAAAATAAAATGATATATAAAATTATAAAAAATGTTATTTTATAATTCATATTATTATAATAAGTAACATTATATTGATATATTAAAAAAATTGTAATAATTTAGATTCATACGTAAAATTTTAAAAATAAATTATATTTTAATAAAAAATTTTATTTCAATTTATTTTTTAAAAAAAATACTAATTTTATTTGATAGATAACTGTACTAATATAAAATTATATGCAATACACAAAAAATATTCGTAATAAATCTTAAAATATTGTATCAATAATAGAAAAAAATTATCTAAACTAGTCAGAAAAGAATATTGTTTCTTCATCATTCTCTGAATACTTATATGAAAAAACTACTCGAGTTATAACCATCATATCATTGTTGAAGAATCATAACAAAATACATAAAAAATTTTCTCTATATCTGCGTAATCACTAAAAATATTTTAAATATTTTATAAAAAGTTATTAATATTCTCATTTCAAAAACATTATAATCAAAAAGTTTTTTAATATTTTACATTAAAAAAACAATCACAATTTTAACGTTTTTAACAATGTTCAATTTTAAAAAACATCTGTTATTACAAAAAAATATTGTATGTAATATTACAGTAATTAATTTTAGATAAAAATCTACCTAAAAAATTGATATAAATATCAATTTTATATTCAATATCTACTATATATACAGAAAAGTTAATGATATACATATCTCTTTATTATGCAATATAAATATAATATATATGGTAAAATAAGGTTAAAATATTTGTTACTTATCAATATCAAGATAAACATATAGTATTTAAAAAAATCTTTACTGAAAAATAACAATACGATAATTTTCACCAATTGAAAATAATTTTATGCAAAAAAAGCAAAAATGGCGATATGGGACACTTGCAGTGAAACTACCATCACTCTAATGATGATAAGAGTGTATGAAGAATCAAATATAATCTTAATGTTATTAATGGAAGATTAATTAACTCTATGCATTTCTATACGTAATAAGTATATTCTCGTAAATTTATTAAAAAATTGATCACAGAGATATATCTTTTTTATATGGTAATAAAACTGTTGTTAAAAATATTTAAAATAGTCATAATATATTCGTCATTGACTGAAGTCATATCTGATTAAATTTTTTATAATACTTTAAAAAATACGATATGATCGTACAACAAAAAATTAATAATACTATTTAATCTAACAGATATACGAAAATATAATTTCTTGTAATATTTGTATTAAAAATATTATATTAAATTGATAAATTCATAATACTATGTATATGCAGAGAGAAAATAAGTTTTTACTAGAATAGATTTTTATCTAAAAATATTTAAAAACAATTAATAAATAAAATATAATAAACACTCTTTTAATATCGCATTAAAGTATCATGTGAAACGTTTTAATTTCTATAATATATTAAAATATTACTTTAATATAAAAGATAAAGATGGACAAAAATTACTCCGCATTTACTTCAAAAAAAATTACAATATTGATATTATATAAAAAAACCTTTCTAAAAAATTTCTATAATATACAAAACGCGATCTTACAAAGATTAAATTGAATATTGACGTAATGTTATAAAAATATTTTATTCATATAATACGGAAATTTAATATTATATATTACTGAATAATTACTGTATATTACAGTATATTCCAAAACAATATAAAATAAGATAGATACAGAAAAATATTGGAATAATAAAAAATTATCAAAAAAAATAAAATAATTCTAGCTATGAAATAGATATAAATAAAAAAATTTTATAGAAACATTATCATATATTAGTTTTATTTTTTTATAATATAAATTATAAGACAATCTAATATGAATAAAAATAAATATTTAATATTACATATTTATGTAAACTAATAATAAAAAATTAAATATACATATAAAATCACTTAATTACGCAATACAAATAATCATTGCAATATTTTATTTTTAATATATTCATATTTTATCTAAAAAATATGAAAAAATAATAGACTATTTTATTAACATTAACAATTAAAAATATACTTTATTAATATAATAAAAAATATATATTGTATTATACTAAACACGTATATCCTAATATATTCAAAATAGTTAAAATATATAATATAACAAAATTATATAATTATTAATTTACAATATATGCAATTATTATGTAATAGATAAAATTATGCTTATTCAAATAATAATATTAATTTAAAATAACCTTATTTTTACTAACAATAAAATAAAAATCTTATAATTTTATTAAAAAATTATTTACTTAGAAATAAAAAAAATTATATTTTTTATTAATATCATACATACATTAATATTAAAAATTTTAACATTTAAAGTATGAAGTAAAATAATAAAAAATTTTTTTCTTATTTATTTATTATAATCTTATCCTATTAATATTATAAAATAAAAATAGTAATTATGATAAATTAGCACTATAAAAAATAACAAAAAAATTTATTTTATCATGATAGACATAAAAAAATAAAATATGTCACAGGTTAAAAGACAATGATTATGTCCACAGATAGAAAATTAGTAGTCGGAATAGAAATTGGAACCACAAAAGTAGTAACTTTAATAGGAGAGATTTTAAAAGATGAAAAAATTAAAATTATTGGCATAGGATTATGTGCTTCATATGGAATTGATCAAGGCCGTATAAATAATTTAGATACTGTAGTGCAATGTATAAAAAAATCTATTCATCAAGCTGAAAATATGGCCGATTGTCAAATTACTTCTGTATATTTGTCTTTATCGAATAAATATATAAAATGTCAAAATGAAGTAGGAATGGTAACCATTTCAAAAGATGAAGTTACAAAACAGGATATAAAAAATGTAATAAAAATAGCAAAATCTGTACATATCTTTCATAAACATCATATATTGCATGTTATTCCGCAAGAATATTATATTGATCGGCAATCAGGAATCAAAAATCCCATAGGATTATCTGGATTACGTATGCAAGTAAAAGCCCATCTTATCACTTGTCATAATAACATATCCAAAAATCTTGTAAAAGCTATTGAGAAATGTAATCTAAAAGTCAATCAGGTTATTTTTTCTGGATTAGCGTCTAGTAAAGCTGTCTTAACAAAAGACGAACAAAAAATTGGTGTATGCATGATTGATATGGGTGGTGGTACAATAGATTTTATAATCTATATTAATGATTGTATAGAATATAGCCAAGTTATTCCTTATGCAGGTAATATTGTTACTAGTGATATTGCATATGCTTTTAGTACTTCTTATCATGATGCAGAAAATTTAAAAACTCAATACGGTGCTGCTCAAAAAACATCTTCTGATATATCACAAAATATTGATCTCTTTAATGCAGATGGCAGTATAAAAAAAACGATAAAACAAGATATGTTAATTGAAGTAATTGAATCAAGATACATTGAACTATTATCTTTAGTAAATAAGAAAATTTTATATATACAAAAAAAACTTTATAATTCAGGATTGCAATATCAAATAAAAGGAGGTGTTGTATTGACAGGAGGTGCATCGAAAATTAAAAGATTGCATGAATGCGCCGAAAAAATATTTCAAAAAAAAATACGTATTGCTCACCCTTTCAACATCTCCGGATTAATAGAACCCATCAATCAACCCAATTACTCTACAGTAGTAGGTCTATTAAAATATGGAAAAGAAAAATCTATAAATATTGAAAAAAAAAATAATAAAAATTCTTTTATAAAAAAATGGTTTGTACATATCAATAATTGGTTTAAAAAAGAATTTTAAAAATATACTACAGTAAATTTTTTAATAATGCAGATAAAATGGAAATACATCATGTTTGAAAACTCAGAAACCAGTAACAATGCAATCATTAAAGTAATCGGTGTTGGAGGCGGGGGGGGTAATGCAGTAGAATATATGGTTAGAGAATGTATTGAAGGCGTAGAATTTTCTGCTATTAATACAGATGCACAAGCTTTAAAAAAAATTGAAGTAGAAAATATAATACAAATTGGTAATAATATTACAAAGGGATTAGGTGCTGGAGCTAATCCAGAAATAGGAAGAACCTCTGCAGAAGAAGATAAAGAACTACTAAAATCTGCGCTTGATGGATCAGATATGGTGTTCATAGCAGCGGGAATGGGCGGTGGAACTGGCACAGGAGCAGCTCCAGTAGTAGCAGAAATTGCAAAAGAATTAGGTATTTTAACCGTAGCAGTAGTCACTAAACCATTTAATTTTGAAGGAAAAAAAAGAATGATTATTGCGGATCAGGGCGTGATTGAATTATCCAAACATGTCGATTCTTTAATAATTATTCCTAATGATAAACTATTAAAAGTATTAAATCGCGGAATTTCCTTATTAGATGCATTTACTGCTGCAAATAATGTTTTAAAAGGCGCAGTACAAGGAATTGCTGAATTAATTACTAGACCTGGTTTAATGAATGTAGATTTTGCTGATGTAAGAACTGTTATGGCTGAAATGGGATATGCCATGATGGGTACTGGTACTTCTTCCGGCGAAAATCGCGCAGAAGAAGCTGCGGAAATAGCAATTTCCAGTCCTTTACTCGAAGATATAGATTTATCTGGAGCACAAGGTGTATTAGTAAATATTACCGCTGGTTTTGATTTAAAATTAGACGAATTTGAAACAGTAGGAAATACTATTCGATCTTTTTCATCAGACAATGCTACAGTAGTTATTGGAACATCATTAGATCCTGATATGAATGATACACTTCGCGTAACCGTTGTTGCTACTGGTATTGGAATGGAGAAATACTCAGAAACTAATCAAATTAAAAATAAATTTTCTAGAGAAAAATTAATCGATTATAGAAATTCACATTTAAATATATCTCTTACATCATTAGATAAAAGAAATTCTAAAAAAGAAGTAAAAATATTAGATAATAGACAACAAAAAAGACCAGAATATTTAGATATTCCAACTTTTCTTAGAAAGAAAAAAGATTAAACAATGAAAATTTTATTTATATACAGAATATATTAATAACATTTTATTTTTAAAAAGTATATTCAATAAAAAAAAAAAAAAAAAAAAATAAAAAATAGATATATCTATATCCACTTAATACTATTTAATTTATTATTTATTCGAAAATATTTTTTAGCCTGCGCCAATAAAAAATATCTATCGGCGCATGCATTATACTCTTCATATTATATATGTATAATGTATAATACTTATGTTCAATATATACTATACTTGATTAAAAAAATATTTATACAGAAAAATTTTTTAATAAAAAATATTTATTCATGTTTTAATATTACATAAAAAATATCTTGAGAATAATATGAAGAATACATCTAATAACTTTCTTAATTTTACTGATGCCGCGATAAAAAAAATAAATGAGTTGATTCATATAAAAAATAATAAAAATTTAAAATTAAGAGTATATATCAGTGGGGGAGGTTGCAGCGGATTTCAGTATCAATTTGATTTTGATGAAAAAATCAATGAAGATGATATAATCATCAAAAAATTAAATGTCTCTATCATTATAGATCCAATTAGTCTCCAATATTTATATGGTGGAAAAGTGGATTATCTAGAAAATTTAGAAGGATCAAAATTTACAGTTTTTAACCCTAATGCAAAAAATACATGCGGATGCGGCTCATCCTTTAGTATTTAAAAATATTCATATGAAAATTGGTATAATCAGCGCAATCAAAGAAGAAATTAAAAATTTTAAAAATATTATAAAAAAATACAAAAAAAATGTTATACATCATTGTCCAGTGTATACTGGTCAATTTAAAAATATTAATATTGTTTTAATACAATCTGGTGTTGGTAAGGTTTCCGCAAGTGTGGCAACTATGATTTTAATAAATTTATATCATCCAAAATATATTATCAATGTTGGATCAGCTGGAAGTTTAAGTGCAATTTTAAAAATAGGAGATATAATTATTCCGAATCTTATATGTTATCATGATGTAGATTTAACAAATTTCGGATATTCGTTAGGTCAAATTCCTAGATTTCCAAAAATGTTTAAGAATAATGATACTTTGTTAAATCTATCATATAATAGCGCTAAAAAATTAAAATATTGTTTTTTTAAAGAGTTATTAATAAGTGGAGATTCTTTTATTCGACATAAAAATTCCATTAAAAAATTACAAACGAAATTTTTTCCTGCAATAGCTGTTGATATGGAAGCTGCTGCTATATCTCAAGTTTGTTATCAATTTAACATCCCATTAATTGTAATAAAATATATATCTGATGCATCTGATCAACGCGCTACTGTTAATTTTAAAAAAAATGTTTCTTGTGCATCACATAAAACTTTTACATTAATTAAAAATATGTTATGTAGTCTTTTTTAAAATTTTTATTTAAAATTCTATTCTCAAATATATCTATAATGTTAAGAACAGAGATAAGAAATTAGTACTTATATACTAATAAAATTTGCATCAATATTTAATATAATTTCTAGAACATAAATATTCTTACAATCATAATAAAAAATATGTTTTTATTTAAACAAAATAAAATATTTTTAGAACAAGAAAAGATTATAGACATAAGATCTCTATAATCTTTTCTTGTTCTAAAAATATTTTATTTTGTTTGAAACGCTAATAAAAATCTTTTTATATTATATTTTAGATTTAGCATTTAAAAGATCTGTTATTGTACCTTCAAAAATTTCTGAACATAAACCAATTGACTCATGTAAAGTGGGATGTGCATGAATAGTTAAAGCAATATCTTCTGCATCACAACCCATTTCAATTGCTAATCCAACCTCTCCTATCAATTCACCAGCATTCGTACCGATAATAGCACCGCCAATAACTTGATGATATTTTTTATCAAAAATTAATTTTGTCATACCAATACTACAATTGGATGCCAATGCTCTTCCAGATGCATGCCAAGGAAAAGATGAAATTTCATAATCAATATTTTTTTCTATAGCTTCTTTTTCATTTATACCAACCCATGCAATTTCTGGTTCAGTATATGCAATAGATGGTATGACTTTAGGCTCAAAATAATGTTTTTTTCCAGAAATAATTTCTGCCGCAATATGACCTTGATGTGCACTTTTATGAGCCAACATAGGTAACCCAGTCACATCACCAATAGCATAAATATGAGAGATGTTAGTTTTTAATTGCTGGTCTACTTGAAGAAAACCAAGATCATTAATTTTTAACCCAATTTTTTCAATTCCTAAATTACTAAGGTTAGGACTGCGACCTATCGCTACTAATAAAGCATCATAATGATAAAAATCTTGCGTAATATTATTTCCTAACATCTTAACTGCAATATGATTTTTCGTAACATCAATTTCTTCCACACTAGTTTGAAGTAATAAATTAAACTTGTTAATAATAGATTTTTTATATATATCAGAAATATCTTGATCAACCCATGGAAAAAATTTTTCAAATCGATCAATCACATCTACATGTGAACCAAATGCACTATATATTGTAGCCATTTCTAAACCAATAACTCCTCCACCGATAATTAAAAGACGATTCGGTATATTTTTTAGTGAAAGAGCATCAGTGGAATTCCAAATTCTATTATCAGTATGTGGTATAGAAGGTATTGTTTTAGGAATTGAACCAGTGGCAATAATTGCATACTGAAAAGAAATAAAAAATTTTTCTTCTAAACCATTAATTACAATACTATGATTGGTATTAAATTCCGCTTCACCTTGGATTATTCTTATTTTTCTTTTTTGCCTCATAACAGATAAACCGTTAGTTAATTTATCAATAATACTATCTTTCCAAATACGAATTTCATTGATATTAATTATTGGTTTTTCAAAATGAACACCCATTTTAGATAGTTCTTCTGCTTCCTTTATAACCTTAGCAATATGCAATAAAGTTTTTGAAGGAATACATCCAATATTTAAGCAAACCCCTCCTAAATTTTTATGTCGCTCTATCAATACAGTATCTAAACCTAAATCTGCACAACGAAATGCTGCAGAATAACCAGCGGGCCCCGCTCCAATTACAACTACTTGAGCATTAATATTTTTATCCATTACTACCTCTTATATACCCAATTATTACTAAATATCATTTTGTCTTATCAAAATAATTATCCACTACATAAACAAAAAATGCATATCAGAAAGCACTTTATTAATAAATGATATAAAACGTGCAGCATATGCTCCGTTAATAATACGATGATCATATGATAAAGACAGCGGTAACATCAGCGACGGAATAAATTCTTTATTATTCCAAATGGGTTTTACAATCGCTCTTGAAACTCCCAAGATCGCTACTTCAGGCGCGTTAATAATAGGAGAAAACCAATGACCTCCAATACCACCTAAATTAGATATTGTAAAACAACTACCCGTTATATCTTCTTTTTTTAATATCCCTGCTTGTGCTTTTTTAGATAAAGACAATAAATCAGAAGAAATGTCAATTATATTTTTTTTATTAATATTCTTTAGAACAGGGACAAATAAATCATTATTTACATCTATAGCAATACCAATATTAATATAATTTTTAAGGATTATTTTTTTTTTATCTGTAGATAATGAGCTGTTAAATAAAGGAAATTTTTCTAAAGCATGAGCTAATACTTTAATAATAAAAACCAATATAGTGATATGATTAGATTTATCTTGGTTTTCTTTATTGTATTTCTGACGAAAATTTTCTAATATAGTAATATTCGCTTCATCAAATTGTGTAACATGCGGAATATTAGTATAATTTTTATGTAAATTAAAACCCACTATCAATTGATTTTTACTAATATCTATTTCCTTTGATATATGCTTTTTAGTATTATTCGATGACATTAATGTATTATTTTGTATTTTGTATTTTTCTGAAGAGATTGTATTATTTTGAATATACAATTCCAAATCTTTTTTTAATATTCGATTTTTACGACCTGTTGATACTACTTGATTTAATGGTATATTTAATTTTCTTGATAAACGTCTAATCATAGGTGTAGCATGTATTGCGTTTTTATTCTGATCATGATGCGGATTGAATATTTTATCGCAATAAACAGTTTTACTTCTTTCTTGTAATTGATCTATATTTAAATTGTGTGATTTAGAAGAAATATTAAAATTTTCTAATACCATTAGAATCGAAGAAGTTTTAACTTTATCACCAATTTTTACCAAAATATTTTTTACGATACCTGCATGAGATGAGGGTACTTCTATAGAAGATTTATCCCCTTCTACTGTTATTAAACTTTGCTCTATATTAACTGTTTCACCAATTCTTACTAATATTTCTGTCACTTCTAATGCGTCTACGCCAATATCGGGCATATTTATATGGATATCCACTCTACTTTAACCTCTTATACTAAACGCGGAGTAATTTTATCTATATTAATATTAAATTTTAAAATAGCTTTTTCTACGATCTTAGAGTGAATATAATTTGATTGACTTAATACACTTAAAGCAGCTATGACAATATAATAAGAATTTACTTCAAAATGATTCCGTAATTTATCACGACTATCTGAACGTCCAAATCCATCCGTACCTAAAACATAATACACAGCAGAAGGAATATAATGTCTAACTTGTTCAGCAAATAAACTCATATAATCTGTTGCTGCAACAGCAGGGGAAGAATTCATTACTTGTTCTATATAGGATATTTTTTTTTCTTGATTAGGATGTAACATATTCCAGCGCGCACAATCTGCACCATTTCGAGCTAATTCTGTAAAAGAAGTAATACTATATATGTCAGTTGTAATAGAGTAATCTTGCAATAAGATTTCTGCTGCTTGACAAACACTCTGCAAAATAGCACCTGAACCCATTAATTGTACTTTAATTTTACCACCTAATAATGTTTTTAATTTATATATACCTTGACAAATGCCTTTTTCTACTCCTTTAGGCATTTCTGGCATATGATAATTTTCATTTGTAGTTGTAATATAATAATATATATTTTCTTGTACAACACCATACATTCTTCGTAATCCATCTTGTATAATCACTGCAACCTCATATGAAAAAGCGGGATCATAAGATATACAATTGGGAATAGTTAAGGACTGAATATGACTATGTCCATCCTCATGTTGTAAACCTTCTCCATTAAGAGTAGTTCTCCCTGAAGTTCCACCAATTAAAAAACCTCTTGCCTGCTGATCTCCCGCCGCCCAAAATAAATCACCTACTCTCTGAAAACCAAACATAGAATAATAAATATAAAATGGAATCATTGGAAAATTATTTGTGCTATATGAAGTAGCAGCAGCCAACCAAGAAGCAGTAGCACCTGATTCACTAATACCCTCTTGTAATATTTGACCTGTTTTTTCTTCTTTATAATATGCTAATTGTTCTCTATCTTGTGGTATATATTTTTGCCCGCTCGAATTATAAATGCCTATTTTTCGAAATAATCCTTCCATACCAAAAGTACGCGCTTCATCTGCAATGATAGGCACTATCAATTTTTTAATAGAATTATTTTTTAAAATAATATTTAATACACGTATAAAAGCTATAGTAGTAGAAATGTCTTTATTTTGTTTTTCTAACAATGGTTGAAAATCTATTAAATTAGGCAAATCCAATGAATTAGTAAATTTAGATAAACGAAAAGGAAGATATCCACCTAATTTTTTTCGCTGTTGATGAAGATATTGATGTTCTTGAGAATTTTTTTTAAAAGTAACATATGGTAAATTTTTTAATAATTGATCCGATATCGGAATATTAAAACGATTACGAATATATGTTATTCCCTGAATATTAATTTTTTTTATTTGATGTGCAATATTTTTTCCTTCAGCAATTTTACCCATACCATATCCTTTAATGGTATGCGCTAAAATGACTGTGGGTCGATCTTTTATTTCTTTAGCTTTTTTGAAAGCATTGAAAATTTTTTTAGAATCATGACCACCTCTATTTAGTTTCCATATTTCTTCATCTGTCATATCTTTCACTAAATCAAGTGTTTCTACATATTTTCCAAAAAAATATTTACGCACATATGCGCCATCTTTTGATTTCAAATTTTGATATTCACCATCAACAGTTTCGTTCATCAACTGAATTAATTTTCCGCTTTTATCTTTATTTAATAAAAAATCCCAACGACTTCCCCAGATGACTTTAATAACCGCCCATCCAGCACCACAAAAAAAACTTTCTAACTCATTTATAATTTTTCCATTTCCTATAACTGGACCATCTAATCTTTGTAAATTACAGTTTACTATAAAAATTAGATTATTTAATTTTTCGCGAACTGCAATAGTAATTGCTCCTTTAGATTCTGGCTCATCCATTTCACCATCTCCTAAAAAAGCATAGACAGTTTGTTTTGAAGTATCTTTTAACCCTCTATTATGCAAATATTTTAAAAATTTTGCTTGATAAATAGAACAAAGAGGTCCTAAACCCATGGAAACAGTGGGAAATTGCCAAAAATTAGGCATTAATTTTGGATGAGGATAAGATGGTAAGCCTATACCATCTACTTCTTGCCGAAAATTATTAATTTGTTCTTCAGATAATCGACCCTCTAAAAATGCTCTTGCATAAATACCTGGAGAAATATGACCTTGAAAATAAACTAAATCACCTCCATCTTCTTTATTAAAAGCACGAAAAAAATGATTAAAACACACTTCATATATTGTAGCAGATGATTGGAAAGATGATAAATGTCCTCCTAATTCCAAATTTTTTTGTGATGCACGTAATACCATCATGATGGAATTCCATCGAATATAAGCGCGGATATTTTTTTCTATTATTAAATTTCCCGGATATATAATTTCATCATCACTACAAATAGTATTAACATAATTTCTATTAGAAAAATCTTTTAAAAATTCTTTCCTATCAATATTAGATTTTTCAAGTATTTTTTCAATTAAAAATTTAGCTCTTTCTACACCTTCTTCACGTATAACAGATTCGATCGATTGTATCCAATCATTAGTTTCAACTGGATCCACGTCATGGTATAAAATTTCTGACATGACATAAATTCCTTATATATTATAGTATATATCTAATAAATAAATTTTTTATGATAAAAAAATATGACTTTGAATGTGAATGCTATTAAAAAATCAATAAAATTAAATATATATGTTATAATGAATTGTATTAATTTTTATTAGAATTCATATTTACATGAAAATTATCAAAATAAAAAACTATTAAATATACAATTTTCTTGCTCAGAAACACGTATAAAAGTTGTTCTTTTTGTAAGCTCTTTTAGTCTTGAAGCACCCACATAAGTACAAGCAGACCGTAAACCCCCCAAAATATCTTGTATTGTAGCATCAATACCACCACGAAAAGGTATTTTAACTGTTTTTCCTTCTGATGCTCTATATACTGGTACACCCCCTATATATCTCTGCATAGCAGATTTGGAACTCATGCCATAAAATAACATATATTTTTTAGATTTTTTTTCAATTATCTGACCATCACATTCACTATGACCAGCCAACATTCCACCTAACATTACAAAATCCGCCCCTCCCCCAAAAGCTTTTGCCAAATCACCTGAAACCGCACATCCACCATCGCTAATAATTTGTCCTCCAAGTCCATGAGCTGCATCTGCACATTCTATAATAGCTGAAAGTTGTGGATAACCAACCCCAGTTTTTATACGTGTCGTACATACCGATCCAGGTCCAATACCTACTTTTACTACATCAGCTCCCGAAAGTATTAATTCTTCCACCATTTCTCCTGTGACAACATTACCAGCACAAATAATTTTATCTAAAAAACATTCTCTCACTAATTTTAAAAAAGATAAAAAATGCTCGGAATATCCATTGGCTACATCAATACAAATATATTTTAGCTCTAAAGATAATGAAAAAATTTTTTTTACTTTAACAAAATCTAAATTAGATGTACCAATCGATACTATTACATGATTTAATGTTTTGTCTGAAGAAACGCTTACAAAATCTCTCCATTCTTCAAATGAATAGTATTTATGCACTGCTGTCAGTATATTATAATTAGATAAAGACTGTGCCATTTGAAATGTTCCTATTGTATCCATATTAGCTGCAATAATCGGAACACCAGACCATACAGTGGAAGAATATTTAAAAAAAAATTTGCGCGTTAAATCTACTTGAGAACGACTTTTTAATATCGAACGCTTAGGTCTAATTAAAACATCTTTAAAACCTAATTTAATATCTCTTTCAATACGCATAATAAAAACTCTATTAGATTGCAAGTTAATTTTATAATTAAATTTATATACTTTTATATAAAAGATTTATGATATATTTAAATAATACATGAAACATATATTATAAGGTTATTTTTTATTATAACATTCACTTAAAAAATTAATAGTATAAACATATACTAGATATTTTTTACAAAAATAAAATAACCATCATTAATACTAAAAAATATTAATAATAAAGATTATTTTATTTTTTAAAACACTATTTCTAAATTAAAAAACTTATAATTAATTGATTTTCTATATTAAATTAAAAAAATTATACTTTAATTCATATAAAAATTTTTTCTATAATTCAATAAAAAATATTTTATATGCAAGATTCTAATAAAGATGATCATGTATATAAAATAACTCTAAAACAATAACGTATAATAAAATATATATAAAATACTATATTATAGTATAAAATATTAAAGATTTTTACCGTGATTAATATCAAAATTTTTTATTTATATACAAATAATACAAATATATTTACATGTCATATGTTATGCCAATAACAAAAAAAATAATTTTTTCTTGAAAGTATTATACAACACCATGACAATATTTATATTTTTTTCCGGAACCACAAGCACATATAGAATTTCTACTTGTGTGAATATTCTGGATCGAAGAAAAAAAACTTTTATTATTTTTCTCTATATCGTACTCTGGAGACAATTTAGTATCAGGAGATAAAAAAAGCACATTATTATTAGTATATAAATATTTTTTTATAGTAGATAAATTAATAGCGCTCAAAAAAGATACCACTTCATATTTTAATGTTTCCAACATACTAGTAAAAAGATTAAATGATTCTCTTTTATATTCTTGTTTAGGATCTTTTTGAGCATACCCTCTTAAATGAATACCTTGTCTTAAATAATCCATAGCAGACAAATGTTCTTTCCAAAGTGTATCTAATGTTTTTAAGATAATAGATTTTTCTATAGCTCTAATTCCATTTTTATTTTCTATATTTTCTTTGTCTCTATAATTTTTTTTAGCAATAGAAATAATTTTTTTTATAATCATCTCTTCATTTAAAAATAATTCTTTTTTTAACCAACTTATAATAGATATATTTAAATTAAAACTATTACGCAGTTCTTGTTCTAGATAAATGATATTAGAGACATTTTTTGAAGAAAAAGGAGAAATAAATTTTTTTATTTGTTTGGTAAAAACATCTTCAAACATATCATCAATCATGTTTTTTATATCAATAGCATCAATTACTTTATTGCGTTGTGAATAAATAGCACGGCGTTGCTCATTAGCTACATCATCATATTCTAACAATTCTTTTCGCATATCAAAATTTCTACTTTCTACTTTTTTTTGCGCTTTTTCTATCGCTTTTGTAACCCAAGGATGCTCGATTGCTTCATTATAAACAATACCTAATTTACGCATCATATGAACAACTTTATCCGATGCAAAAATTCTCATTAAAGAATCATCCATAGATAAATAAAAACGAGAAGAACCACTATCTCCTTGACGACCGGAACGCCCTCTAAGTTGGTTATCAATACGACGTGATTCATGACGCTCTGTTCCGATAATATGTAATCCTCCAGATAATACAACTAAATCATGTTTTTTTTGCCAGTCTTTTTTAATTTTTCTTCTTTCATGTGGAGTAATATGAGATATTTTATTTAATTCACTTTCTAAACTGCCACCTAGGACAATATCTGTCCCGCGTCCAGCCATATTAGTAGCAATAGTCACTGCACCTGGTTTCCCGGCTTGGGAAATAATATCTGCTTCTTTCGCATGAAATTTGGCATTTAACACATTATGCGAAATATTTAAATCGAATAGTTTTTTTGAAATCAGTTCAGATTTTTCAATAGAAACAGTTCCTACCAAAACGGGTTGCTTATTTTTTATACATTTTTTAATATCCTGAATAATGGCATGTATTTTTTCCTTTTCAGTGATATAAATTAAATCAGGCTTATCTTTTCGGATCATGGGTTGATTAGTGGGAATGACAATAGTATCTAGATTGTAAATATTACTAAATTCAAAAGATTCAGTAGCGGCAGTTCCAGTCATACCAGATATTTTTTTATACAAACGAAAATAATTTTGAAATGTAATTGAAGCAAGTGTTTGATTTTCATTTTTTATAGTAACGTTTTCTTTTGCTTCTATAGACTGATGCAAACCATCAGACCACCTACGACCAGGCATCGTACGTCCCGTATGTTCATCTACAATAATAACATCGTTATCTTTTACGATATAATCAACATCTCGTATAAACAATTTATGAGCACGTAATGCTGATATAATATGATGCATTAATATTATATTATGTGAAGAGTATAAAGATTCTCCTTTCTTAATTAATTTTTGATCAAATAATATGTTTTCAATTAATATTAAACCTCTTTCCGTTAAGAAAACTTGTTTTAATTTTTCATCAATAGAAAAATGCCCTTTGCCTTTAAAAGATTCTGAATCTTCTTGATCTTGTGATATTAGTAAAGGTACTATATTATTAATTGTTTTATACAATTGTGAATGATCTTCTGAAGGGCCAGAAATAATTAACGGTGTGCGAGCTTCATCTATTAAAATTGAATCAACTTCATCTATTAGTGCATAATTTAATGTACGTTGAACTCTTTCTGCAGAAGAAAAAACCATATTATCTCGTAAATAATCAAAACCATATTCATTATTCGTTCCATAAGTAATATCAGCTAAATAAGCTCTTCTCTTTTCGGAAGCGGACATATCAGTTAAATTGAGACCTACTTTTAACCCTAAAAATTCAAATAAAGCCGAATTTTTTTTAGCATCCCGCTGAGCTAAATAATCATTCATCGTTACTATATGTACGCCTTTCTCATTTAGCGCGTTTAAATACGCCGGCAATGTAGAAGTTAAAGTTTTACCTTCACCAGTTCGCATTTCTGCTATACAACAATTGTTTAATACAATGCCTCCTAATATCTGCACATCAAAATGGCGCATATTAAAAACACGTTTGCTTGCTTCTCTAACAGTAGCAAATGATTCTGGCAGTAAACTATTTAAAGATTCACCATTCTTTAAACGAGCGCGAAATAAATATGTATTTTGACGTAATTGTGCATCAGAAAAACTTTTAAATACTGTTTCTAATTGGTTAATAGTATCAACTGTATTTTGCATTTGTTTTAAAATACGATTATTACGATTACCAAATATTTTTGTTAACAATTTAATTAACATGCTATGTTTCCATATTTATATATTTTTCTATAAAAAATTTAAAATTAATTTCTTGTTAAAGAACTTATTTATTCAATTAAATATAATGCTTAAAATAAAAATTAATATAATAAAAATATAGTAAAAGATATAAAATATCTTCAAAAAATATATCATATAAAATTTATAACATTTTAATGTGTTAAAAATTTTAGATAATAATTATATATTCTTTTAAAATAAGATTATTGACCATAAAATGATATATAATAAGTATCTAAATCAAAAAATAACTCTCTCTTTTATAAATATAAAAATATTTATACTTTTTAAAAAATTTACAATGAATAACATGAGTTTGCATTGTGAATCGTCTATAACATGTCTTAATTATATTTGATAGCAAAAATAACTCTATTGACTGTTAATACACATATTAGTTCTTATGATATTTTTCTTATCAACTATAGTATAAAAATATTTAGTATCCTGAAACTAATACTATTGAAATTAAAATATATATTTCAATATGCAAAAATTTTTACTAAAAATCGCATAAAGCAACTAATTTATAACTTTTTTTATTATTTTAAAATAAGAAATATAAATTACATCGAATATTTTATTGTAAAATCGAGAAAATTTAAATAGAAAATAGTATTTTTATATATAAGTAATCTCATTACAAATGAGAATTTTTATTCAGCCCAAAAATAATTATTTATACACTTAAAATATTTATAGAAATATTGAATTATTAGATTCTCAAAATTAAATAAGATATTATTTATGATCTTTAGGTATATATCTTATAATATGTCTATTGAATATCTTTAAATTAATTTTCTTACTGATATTAATAAGTGATATATTTATTAGATATATTATCTCTGGTAAAAATTTAATCTAAACAGTTTATTAATATTTTCGTAGATCTATTAGCGTGAAAAATTGCATATTAAAACTAAAATGCTTTATTTTAGTATTACTAATCACTCTTATTATCTGCAATACTTTTCTATATTTATTAATTTCTGTATTATCGCATCTAAATTTTTTATTTTTATACATGAAATAAATTTTTAAAAGATTTTTAAACCCAATTGTATAGTTTTCCATCATAAATAATAAATATTATTTATCCTAAATAAATTATGTATATAACTAAACATTTTGTTCGCTTGAATTATACTAATTTATAAAATATTTGTGAGGTTCTAAGAAAAAATTTAGAAACTCACTTTAAACATGTATGAGAAAAACACTTGCATATATCAAACATAATTATATATTATACATTTGAATGTAATATTATGTCTCTTTTACTGAAAAATTTGGCGAGATGTAACTGCAGATGATATGAAAAAAGATCCTATAAAAAATTAATAATACAATATACAATATTTTTATCTGCAATTAATTAATTAAAACTAAAAAAATAAAATGAGAAATATACAAATATTTTATGACACATTTAATTTCAAAACTCTATATTTCAATATAATGCTAAAATTCTTTCTTTATAAAAAAAATTAACGTGTATCTATTTTATATAAAGTAAATGTTTTGTAAAAATATTTTACTTATGGATTAGTTCATTTACTATGTATTTTATACAGTACAAACAAAAAATTTTTATTGACTCACGCAGTTTTTCAATAGAAAAAATGTAATATTATAGTTCAAAAAAATAAAACATATATTTTGTGATAATGATAATGTTGAAAAAATATTTTGATATTTTGTATAAAAATAAGCTTTTTAGTATTTTAAAATACAATGAATAAAAAGCTCAGGAAAAACTCATTTTTTAACTCTTAAATATCTTTTTATTTTTTATTAAAATAGTCGTCAAAAAAATTGAATATAAACATTCAGATATTTATATCTATAAAAATAAAAAATTTGTTCATACTATACTATATTCTGACATTATTTCCAGATGGAAGAAATAGATCTATTCTTATATACATTATTTATTGTAAAAAAATAATATATTTTAAAGTAGTACATTACTATATTCTGTATTATAAATACATATCCATAAAAAATAAAAAATATGATATATGATCATAAATAAATTAACCCGTTTAAAAAATATAATATATAAAATATTATAATATGTATTAATGAAAAACTTGTGTTAAAAATTCAAAAATATTGCATAGAATACATTAACAATTTTATTTGTGAATAAATTTGACATAAAAAATATTACAATAAAATGTTATTATAATTTATTATTACATAACATCATAAAAAACTAAGGTAAATTAAAAAAAATAGGGTATTCTACAGAAAACAAGTATAATCCTTTAGAAGCTGCAGTCGGACCAGCTAAATTTCTATCTTTTTTTTGTAACAAAATTTTCATCCAATTTTCTTTTTTTTTAGATATCCCAATTTCAATTAAAGATCCTACAATATTACGAACCATGTGATATAAAAATGCATTTGCTGTGATATCTATTATAATCCAATTATTTAAGCGCGAAATTTTTAATTTAAAAATTTTTCTACAAGAAGAACTCGATTGACAGTTTGCTGACTTAAACGCAGAAAAATCATGCTCTCCTAATAAGTATTGAGCTGCATTATTCATTTTAAGTATGTCTAATTTTTGATGAATATGATTATATCCATAATTGAAAAAAGACGTGCGTAAATTATAATTATATATTATATAACGATAAGAGCGGGATAGTGCACTATAGCGAGCATGAAAATTTTCTGGTACTTCTTTAATCCATTTAATTGATATATCTTTAGATAAGTAATGATTAGCACCTATTGTCCAAGCAGATTTTTTACGAATAGAAATTGTATTAAAATGTATAACTTGTCCTATGCTATGTACACCAGCATCAGTACGACCAGCACATATAACATCTATTTTATGATTTGCAATCATTGATAAAGATTTTTCTATTTCCTCTTGGATACTAGAAACATTTTTTTGACGTTGCCATCCATGATAATTGCCACCATTATACTCTACACATAGTGCAAATTTTTTTATCATTGTTATTTTAACCATATAAAATAAATTCATTTAAAATATTTGTTTAAAAATATTTTTTATGTGACACTTAAAAAAAATAAAATATGTCTCATTCACATTGCTGTTTAATATATTCTGATATTTTATTTATTTAATTGATAATATGTCATATTAATATATTATTTAATATTATTAATATTAATATATTTGAAAAAATATAAATAAAAAATCAAATATTATAATTATAATTTTAATAAACATATTATATGGAAAAAACTATGGAAAAAGAAAAAAACAAAAAAAAATCGTCTTTTAACTTTCTTTCTATCTCAGATGTAAAAGCATATCAGAAAAAAATAGATGAAGAATATATGAATGAAGATCAAATATTACATTTTAAAAAAATTCTAAAAACATGGAAAAATCAATTAAAAAACGAAATGAATCATACTTTACTTTATATACAAGAAAAATCAACTAATTTTCCAGATCCGATTGATAGAGCCGCGCAAGAAGAAGAATTTAATTTAGAATTACGAAATCGTGATAGAGGACGAAAAACAATAAAAAAAATTGAAATGACTTTAAAAAAAATTAAAGAAAAAGATTTTGGTTATTGTGACTCATGTGGTATAGAAATTGGCATTAGACGATTAGAAGCCAGACCCACTGCTAATCTTTGTATTGATTGTAAAACATTAGCAGAAATTCGTGAAAAACAAATGAATGGTTAATATAAAATTAAAAATAGGATATTCGACGAATAAATTATATTATTCCGAGTATCCTGAATTATACATTATTCTGATACCATCTCTCATATTTATCAATATTTTACAAACACTATTAAATATCACTTCATTAAAAAATTTTTATATCTTATAACTAGAAAAAAATACAATAGGATTAATATGGAAAAAATTACTATATCTACATTGCAACACTGTAAAAATTGCAATAATAAATTTGCTGCCATCACGGCTTATGATTTTAGCTTTGCGCGTTTATTTTCTAATCAAGGAATACCAGTTATACTTGTAGGTGATTCACTAGGTATGACCATTCAAGGCAACAATTCTACAATAACAGTAGAAGTTGATGATATTACCTATCATACTAAAGCTGTTCGTAAAGGTGCTCCAAAAGTATTTTTAATATCTGATTTACCATTTTTATCCTATTATAATGTTACAGAAGCTATTAAAAATACAAAAAAAATAATACAATCTGGATCAAATATGGTAAAAATAGAAGGTGGAAAAAAAATATTACATATCGTTAAAGAGCTTTCTGATAGATCAATATTAGTATGTGGACATATAGGTTTAACCCCGCAATCTATCGATTTTTTAAGTGGTTATAGAATACAAGGTAAAACATATGATGATGCTCAAAGATTGATAGATGAAGCGTTATTATTGGAAGATTCTGGTATAAAAATGCTTGTGTTAGAATGTATACCTTCAGCATTAGCTGAAACAATCACAAAAAAACTATCTATTCCAGTTATCGGTATAGGATCAGGAAAAAATACTGATGGACAAATACTAGTTATGCAGGATTTATTAGGTATTACAGAAGGGCATGTTCCTAAATTTTCAAAAAATTTCCTTAATCAGAAAAATAGTATTCAAGCAGCAATTAAAAAATATATCCTCGAAGTAGAAACAGGTTTATATCCTGATATCAAACACAGTTTTTAAAATAAAGAGAAAAAAATGTACATTTTTAAAAAAAAAAATTATTTCAAAAAATTAATACTTTAAAAAAACAAAATAAAACAATAGGACTTATACCTACCATGGGAAATTTGCACTATGGGCATATATCTTTAGTTTTATCAGCTCAAAAATATGTAGATATTATAATTGTTAGTATTTTTGTTAATCCTATTCAGTTTGATAATGAACATGATTTTAAAAAATATCCTCAAACTTTTGAAAAAGACTGTGAAATATTAAAAAAATACAATGTTGATATTATTTTTTTTCCTACTATACATGAAATGTATCCGTTTGGAATAAAAAATGAAATATTAATTGAAATTTCAAATTTATCAAATATTATAGAAGGTCAATCAAGACCAGGACATTTTCAGGGAGTTGCTACAATTATTTGTAAATTATTTAATTTAGTGCAACCCCAATATGCTTTTTTTGGTGAAAAAGATTATCAACAATTATTAATTATCAAAACAATAGTGATAGAATTAAATTATATGATTAAAATTATCAGTATACCCACTATACGATCAAGAAATGGACTGGCTCTTAGTTCAAGAAATAATCATTTAAATTCCTCAGAAATTAAAAAAGCGCCTTATTTGTATAAAATTATTCAAAACACTGCTGAAAAAATTATAAAATCAAAAAAAAATAATATTTCAGAAATCATTAAAATATCAAAATTAAAATTACTAGAAAAAGGATTTTTTATAGATATATTCAATGTATATGATGCTGAAAAACTGCAATTTTTATCAAAAAAAAGCAAAGAAGCAATCATCATAGCATCTGCATGGTTAGGAAAAACACGCCTTATTGATAATAAAAAATTTTTTATACGATAAATAGATACAAATTATTCAAATACAATCTTTCCAATATACGGTAAATAACGATAACGTTGCGCATAATCAATACCATAACCGACTATAAAATCATTAGGAATCGAAAAACCAATAAAATCCACACAAATATTAACTTCTCGACATTCTGGTTTATCCAGTAGCGTACAAATTGATAATGATTTTGGATTTCTTAATTTTAAAATTTCTAATACTTTACTTAATGTTTTTCCAGAATCAATTATATCTTCTACTATCAAAACATTTTTATTATAAATATCTTCATCTAAATCTTTAATAATTTTCACATCACCAGTAGATAATATGCCACGACCATAACTAGAAATAGTCATAAAATCAATTTCATGAGCAATCGTAATGCAACGACATAAATCTGCTATAAATACAAAAGAACCACGTAATAAAGCAATCAATATTATTTTATTTGTATTATTTTGATATCTTTGAGTTATGGCTCTTCCTAAAGCACCAATACGGGTGTGAATATCTTTTTGAGAAATCATAACTTTAATAGTATGTTTCATAGTATTAATTTAATATTTTCATATTATTCACTAACATTTTAATATAAACATTAATTTTATTACAATATCATTGAAATGAATACAATAATATATATTAAAAAAATAACTTTATTCTATAGAACATAAATAATAAACGTATATTTTATTATAGTATTAAATAATTTAAATAACATAATATATCTAGAAAAAAAATACATGTATCCATTATGATAAGTAAATTTATTAAAAATATTTATTTTCATTAAATGTAAAATTGTCAATATAAAATATATAAAAAAATTTTTCTTTTGAATAAAAAATTAACTTACTAAATTTATGCTAATATTAATAATATGACACATCCATATCAAAATAAACCAAAAAAAATATCTTATAATAAATTTATTTTATTAAAGACGTTAGTTATTTTATTTTTTTAAAATAATTAAAATGTATTTAGCTTTTTTACTACAATCATTATGCTAATTTTTAAAATTCATCATGATATCAATAAAGTATAACTGATAAAAAACTCGCTTATACCCTTATGCGGGTTTTTTTATGAAAAAATTAAGGAAGACAAAATGAAGTTATTAAAATTTGGCGGCACATCATTAGCTAATGCTGAAAAATTTTTATGTGTAGCTGATATCATAGAAAAAAATATTCAAAATAAAAAAATTGCAGCCGTGCTCTCCGCACCTGCAAAAATAACTAATTACTTAGTGCAAACTATTGATAATATAATTAAAAATGATAATAACGCACAAAACATCAATATTGCTGAAAATATTTTTCTTGAATTAATTCATAATATCAAAAAAATACAGCCTTATTTTTGTTACGAATCAATAGTGAAATTAATAAAAATAGAATTTAAAAAATTAAAATATATGATAGATGGAATAATTTTACTACAACAATGTCCAGATAATGTTCGTGCGATTTTAATTTCTCGCGGTGAAATACTGTCAGTTTTAATTATGAAATATATATTAGAAGCAAGAAAACATAATATTATTGTTATCGATCCTGTAAAAAATCTTATATCTAAAGGTCATTATCTTGATTCTACTGTTAATATACCTCGATCTAAAAAAATAATTAATAAAATTAATACAACTCATGCAGATATTATTTTAATGGCGGGTTTTATTGCAGGAAATAAAAAAGAAGAATTAGTAGTCTTGGGACGTAATGGTTCAGATTATTCAGCAGCAGTTCTCGCTGCTTGTTTGAATGCTAGTTGCTGTGAAATTTGGACGGATGTAGATGGAGTTTTTACTAGTGATCCTCGAGAAGTGATAGATTCTTATTTACTAAAATCCATCTCTTATCAAGAAGCTATGGAATTATCTTATTTTGGCGCTAAAGTATTACACCCACGTACTATTGAGCCTATCGCTCAATTTAAAATTCCATGTATTATAAAAAATACTAATAATCTAAAATCACCTGGTACTTTAATTTGTGAGGAAAATAAAACTGAAAAAAATTTTTTAAAAGGAGTCACGCACTTAGATAACATCGTGATGTTTAGTATATCTGGATCATCTATTAAAAATACGCTTAGTATTACTGGTAGAATATTTACTGCAATTGCTCAAAAAAAAATAAAGATTGTACTTATTACTCAATCTTCTTCAGAACATACTATTAATTTTTGCGTTCTTGAAAATTATATGAATTCAGTAAAATCTGCTCTAACGGAAGAATTTCGATTAGAATTAAAAGAAAAAATTTTAAATCCTATTAGTATAGAAAAAGAACTATCGATTTTATCTATTGTAGGATCATATATTCGCATGAAGCATAATATTGCTTCTAAAATTTTTTATATTCTAGGTTCTTCTAATATTAATATTCTAGCAATTGCACAAGGTTCTTCTCAGCATTCTATCTCAATGGTAGTAAATAAGAAAAATATTTTAAATGCAGTTAAAATCATTCATAATACAATGTTTTCTAATAAAAAAATTATAACTGTTTTTTTAATAGGTATAGGAGGTGTAGGAAGTACATTAATACAACAAATATTACAGCAACAAAATTTTTTAAATGAAAAAAATATAAATATTAAAATTTGTGTAATAGCAAATTCAAAAAAAATTTTAATTGTAAATAATGGTATTAATTTATCTTGCTGGGAAAAAGAATTTAAAAAATCACAAGAACAGTTTAGTTTAGAAAAATTGATTTCTTTAACAAGGAAACATCATTTTTTAAACCCGACAATAATTGATTGTACTTCTGATCAATATTTATCTGAAGAGTATAGTGCATTTTTAAAAAACGGTTTCAATATAGTCACTTCTAATAAAAAAGCTAATACCAATAACTTTGAATATTATACAAAAATAAGAAAAATTGCATTAAACACAAATAAAAAATTTTTTTATGAAACTAATGTCGGCGCGGGATTACCAATAATATCTACATTAAAACAATTATTAAATACAGGAGATACTGTAATCAAATGTCAAGGGATATTATCTGGTTCATTATCTTTTATTTTTGGAAAACTCGAAGAAGGAGTTCTATTATCGCAAGCTACTAAAGAAGCTAAAAATTTAGGATTCACAGAACCACACCCCGCTGATGATTTATCTGGTATAGATGTTGCAAGAAAAATATTAATTTTAGCCCGAGAAATGGGCTATCATAAAGAATTAAAAGATGTAAAAATTGAACCTATACTACCTCAGAATTTTAAAAAATATCAAGATATCAATGAATTTTTATTAAAAATAAAAGATGTAGATTCTTACTTTGTAGAAAAAACAAAAAAAGCACAGAAAGAAGGAAAAGTATTACGTTTCGTAGGAACTATAGACAAAAAAGGACAATGTACAGTAAAAATTGAAGAAATAAATATTACAGATCCTTTATATAAAATAAAAAATGGTGAAAATGTAATAGCGTTTTATAGTAAATATTATCAACCTGTTCCTCTTGTTTTAAAGGGATATGGAGCTGGTAATAATGTCACAGCCTCTGGAATATTCTCCGATTTGCTACGTACAATATCATAAAAATTCAGGAAAATAGTAATGATCAAAATTTATGCACCAGCTTCTATTGGTAATGTTGGAGTTGGATTTGACATTTTAGGTGCTGCTATTATGCCTATTAACGGTGATTTATTGGGTGATTGCGTTACAGTAAAACTATCAAAAGAATTTCAACTATGTAATCAAGGTACTTTCTCTGATAAATTACCTCAAAATACCCAACAAAACATTGTCTGGAAATGTTGGTTAAAATTTTGCACAGTAATGAAGAAAAAAATTCCAGTCTCGATTACACTAAAAAAAAATATGCCTATTGGATCCGGATTAGGATCTAGCGCATGTTCGGTTGTAGCAACGCTAGTTGCATTAAATGAATTATGTAATAAACCATTAAATTTAAAAGAACTATTGTTTTTAATGGGTGAAATAGAAGGAGAAATATCCGGTAGTGTCCATTATGATAATGTTGCACCATCTTATTTAGGTGGTATGCAATTAATACTCGAAGATAATGATGATATAAGCCAAAAAATACCTAATTTTCAAAATTGGTTTTGGATTATAGCATGGCCTGGTGTAAAAATATCTACTTCAGAAGCAAGAAAAATATTACCAAAAAAATATAATAAAGATACTTGTATCAAAAGTAGCCGATATTTAGCAGGATTTATTCATGCATCATATACTCAACAACCTGATTTAGCCGCAAGATTAATGCAAGATTTTATAGCTGAACCATATCGCGCAATATTATTACCTAATTTTATACATACAAAAATAGCACTAAAAAAAATTGGAGCTCTTAGTGTAGGTATATCAGGATCTGGACCAGCTATCTTTGCAGTGTCTGATAATATCAATATAGCTCAAAAAATATCGTTATGGTTAAAAGAAAATTATTTAAAAAATAATACAGGTTTTGTGCACGTTTGTTCTTTAGATTTAGAAGGTGCACGCCAAATAGGATAAAAAAAATGAAGCTTTATAATTTAAAAGATCATACTGAAATAGTCAATTTTGAACATGCTGTTAAATTAGGATTAGGACAACAACAGGGATTATTTTTTCCAGTAGAATTACCAGTTATTACATCCGTTGAATTATCAAAAATATTAAAAATGGATTTTATTACAAGAAGTACAGAAATACTATCTTATTTTATCAAAAATGAAATCTCCAAAGATAAATTATATGATTGCATTAAAAAAGCATTTTATTTTCAATATCCATTAAAAGTACAAATAAAAAATAATATAGGATGCTTAGAATTATTTCATGGCCCAACTTTAGCATTTAAAGATTTTGGCGCGCGATTTATGGCTCAAATGATATTATCTCTAAATAAAAATAATGAATCCTTTACTATTTTAACGGCAACATCAGGAGACACTGGTGCGGCAGTAGCACATGCTTTTTATGGTATGAAAAATGTCAGAGTAATTATTTTGTATCCAAAAGGAAAAATTAGTGAACTACAAGAAAAATTATTTTGCACTTTAGGAAAAAATATAAAAACTATATCTATCAATGGAAGTTTTGATGATTGTCAAAAACTTGTTAAAGAAGCTTTTGATGATAAAATACTAAAAGAATCAATAGGTCTTAACTCTGCAAATTCCATTAATATCAGTCGATTATTAGCACAAATATGTTATTATTTTGAAGCATTTTCATTAATTTCAGAAGAACAAAGAAAAAAATTAGTAATTTCTGTACCATGTGGTAATTTTGGAAATCTCACAGCTGGTTTATTAGCAAAATCCCTCGGTTTACCAATTAAATATTTTATAGCATGTACTAATGCTAATGATACAGTGCCTAGATTTCTTAAAAATGGTATATGGCAACCAAATCAAACTGTTTCTACTATTTCTAATGCAATGGATATTAGCCAACCAAACAATTGGACAAGAGTAGAAGAATTATTTAAAAGAAAAAAATGGGACATAAAAGAACTTAAATTTGGTAGTGTATCAGATGATGAGACAAAAAAAACATTACACGAATTGTTTAAAATAGGTTATATATCTGAACCACATGCAGCGATTGCATATCGATTATTAAAAGATCAACTAAAAGAAGATGAATTTGGTTTATTTTTAGGTACTGCTCATCCTGCAAAGTTTAAAAACACTATAGAAAAAATATTAAATAATATTATTACTTTACCTCAGGCGCTTAAAAATAGAATCAATTTACCATTATTATCTCATAATATAAATCCTAATTTTAGTAAATTAAAAAAATTCTTGTTAGAAAAATAATTCTAAATATAGAGAGGATAAGTAATTTTTCCTCTCTAGAGATGGTTTTCACATGAAACATGGCATTTGTTAACAATATAAATAAAATTTATTATACATTAAATAAAAAATGAATTATATCACCATCCTGAATACAATAATTTTTCCCTTCTGTTCTACATTTTCCTAATTCTTTTATTATTGATTCGCTTTTATATTTTAAAAAATCGGAAAATTTTATAATTTGTGCGCGAATAAAACCCTTTTTAAAATCGCTGTGTATTTTTTCCGCAGCTTCTATACTGGTACTTCCTTTAGAAATAGACCAAGCGCGAATTTCTTTCGGCCCCACAGTAAAAAAAGTAATTAAATTAAGCAATTGATATCCTTTATTAATAATGTCATGCAATCCTAGAAAAGGTATATCAAATTCTTTTATAAAATATTTTTTTTCCGTTGTATTCATGCTAGAAAGATCTAATTCTAATTGTGCTAAAACAGGAATAACAACAGTATTTTCTTTTATAGCTATAATTTTTAGCTGATTTAATAGTGCAATTGATTCTTTTTCTTCATTCATATTAGCAACATACATTGTTGGTTTTAAAGTTAATAAACGCAAATATCTAATTATTTTTTTTTCCTCTATATCTAATAATGCATTTCTAATCATAACACCACGAGATAAAAAAGAGATGCATTTTTGTAAAACGAATAATGTTTTATCTTCTAATTTTTTATTAATTTTTATTTTTTTTTTAAGTTGTAACACAGACTTTTCGCACGTTTCTAAATCAGATAAAATAAGTTCAGTATTTATAATCTCTATGTCTTTTAATGGTTCAATTTTTTGATATGCATGAACAATATTGTTACTCTCAAAGCAACGCACAACATGTACTATTACATTCGTATCTCTTATATTACTTAAAAATTGATTACCTAAACCTTCACCTTTCGAAGCGCCTTCTACTAAGCCTGCAATATCTACAAATTCTATAAATGTATGCACTATTTTTTTGGAATTGACAATCTTTGAAAGTTTTTGTATTCGATAATCTAACACTGGTGATATACCAATATTGGGTTTGATAGTGCAAAATGGAAAATTTGCAATTGCAGCATTACCTTTTGTTAAAGCATTAAATAAAGTAGATTTACCAACATTGGGCAAACCTACAATTCCACATTTAAAACTCATATTCATACACCTTTTAAAACAAATAATTTTAAATAATAGATTTATTTTTTAATTTATCTTGCATTTTAATTAGTATAAAAGTTTCACGTACTGCATTTAAGATTGATTTTTTAATTAATAATCGCTCTATATTAGTCGGATAAGATAATACAAAAAAAGCTATTTTTTCTTTTTCTAATGGACGACCAATACCAATTCTAAATCGATAAAAACTATTTTTTTCATTAAATGTATCAATTGTATTTCTTAATCCATTATGTCCACTATGTCCATAGCTATATTTTAATTTTGCTATTCCTGGTTTAAGGTCTAAATCATCATGTGCTATCAATATTTGATTTAAATTAATACCATAAAATGAAGCCATTTTATAAATTGATTTCCCATTAATATTCATAAAAATATTAGGTACTAATAAACGAATAGAATAATGATTTATTTTAATACAACCAGTAAAACCTAAAAATTTTTTTTCTTCTGTTAAATATGCTTTACAATTTTTTGCTAACATTTTAATATACCAAGAACCTACATTATGGCGCGTATTCTTGTATTTTTCTAATGGGTTAGATAACCCGACAATCATTTTAATTATATTCAAACAATATCCTTAAATAATAGATTTAATATATTACAATATAAAAATTATTTCAAAAAACATATAATATCTCTATTATATGTTTTATGTTATATTAGTAATTATTTTGAATATCAAAATAATTAATTTTCAATGTATGCCAGTTATTGATAATTAACACAAAAAAAAATAAATTATTTTTGTAAACGATTAGAAGCCTCTTCCCAATCTACTACATTCCAAAATGCTTTAATATAATCTAATCGTCTATTTTGATATTTTAAATAATATGCATGCTCCCAAAGATCTAAACATATAATAGGAGTTCCATAAGTACCTGATATTTCTAATCCCATTAAAGGATTATCTTGATTGTTTGTAGACACTATAGATAGATGATCATTTTGATTGACTAACCATACCCATCCAGAACCAAAGTGATTTAAAGCCACTTCTTCAAATTTTTCTTTAAATTTTTCAATACTTATGAATTGTTTTTCAATTTCTTTTTTTAAATCACTTGTTAATTGTGTATTTTTTTTTAATCCTTTCCAAAATAAAATATGATTAATATGACCTCCGGCATGATTTTTTAAAATATCTTTTTTATCTAATACAATTTCACTAAAAATAGATATTAATTCTTCAATAGACAATGAAGAAAAAGTAGTATTTTCCAAAATAATGTTTGTGTTGTTAATATAATTTTGATGATGCTTTGTATGGTGAATACGCATCGTGTGTTCATCAAAAAAAGGTTCTAAAGAACTATAGGAATATGGTAAAGAGGGCAAAAAATAACTCATTATTTTATCCTTATAAAGTATAATTAATATCTGTTAATTATTAAAACTACTAAAATATTTAATAATCGCTGAAATTATGAATTTAACTTAAAAAATTATATAAATTATAGTATAATTTTAAATATATAAAAAATTATAATACATATTTTCTGGATATATAAATTTTTTTATTCAGTATAATATGTACGTTTTAAATAATTGTATAAATAAAAAATTTTATATTTTTCTCATATTTATATTAATAAAATAAAAAATTTAAAACAGTTTATATGCAATATAATCAAAAAATAAATATAATCAACATAAAGTGTTCTAAAAAATGAGATTTGGATGTCTATAATTCAAGAATACAATTTATTAAGTAAAAGATTTCGTACCTTTTATCCTGTCGTCATAGATATCGAAACAGCAGGATTCAATCCTATAACTGATGCAGTATTAGAAATTGCCGTTATTACGTTAAAAATGGATAAATCAGGATGGCTGCATAAAGAAAAAAAATTACATTTTCATATTCAGCCGTTTGAAGGATCTATTATTAATTCTGAATCTATTGCTTTTAATAAAATTGATCCATTCAATCCATTACGCGGCGCTATTAGTGAAAAAAAAGCTATTGAATCCATATTTAAAATAGTACATCAGGGTATAAAATTACAAGGCTGTAGTCGCGGCATTGTTGTGGCGCATAATGCTAGTTTTGATCATAATTTTTTAATGGCAGCTATCAATAGAGTAAATGTTCAAAAAAATCCCTTCCATCCTTTTGTTACTTTTGATACAGCGGCATTAAGTGGATTAGTCGTTGGGCAAACGGTATTAGCTAAAGCGTGCAAAGCTATGGGTTTATCATTTGATAATAATCAAGCACATTCTGCATTATATGATACTCTACAAACTGCGAACTTATTTTGTGAATTAGTGAATCGATGGAAACGATTAGGCGGATGGCCTATTCAAGAGAGTAAAAATAAAAAAATTATCACATCTGATACAAACATTTAATTAATTGAAAAATATTTTCAAAATACAAAAAGATATGACATTAACACTCGAGATCATTTATCGAGATACTGTATGTAATGTCATATCGACTCGTTTATAATATAATAACCAAACTATTTCATGTTTTTATTTTTTGTAGCACTCGTAATCAATTTTTGTAATTCTCCATTGTTTAGCATTTCTATTATAATGCTACAACCACCAACTAATTCACCATTAATCCATAATTGCGGAAAAGTTGGCCAAGAGGCATATTTAGGTAATTCATTTCTTATTTCTATATTTTCTAAAACATTAATATATGCAAATTTTTTTCCACAAGCAGACAAAGCTTGCACTGCTTGAGCAGAAAAACCGCAACTAGGTGATTCTGGAGTACCTTTCATATAAATTAAAATAGGATTATCTTTGATTTGAGACTCTATTTTTTGAATAATATTCATATTTTAAACCTTTATAATAATACTTCTTTTAAAAAAAAAATAACAAATAAATTATAACAATATAATTATAAAATATAAAAAATTATTTGTAATAGCAAATGATAAATATCATAGACAGTTTTATTTTTTTTTGTAATAATATAACAAGGGGCTGTTTTTGGATTTGACAAAATTATCAAAAAATACAGTGCATGCCGAGGAACGGTTTGCCTCGATAAAAACCGAAAAAAAATAGCTGCAAATCATAAACAACACTACGCTTTAGCGGCTTAAAAACCCGTTTTAAAGCCCTTCCTTCTCAGCCTCCTCTCTTAGGACGAGAATAAAGGAAGGTCAAAAAAAGAGAAAATGCATATACCAAGCTTGACGGTTATGTATGATTTTATTCAAGCTATACGTTTATAATGTGTTTTTCCAAATTAAACGAGGAAATGTATTTAGAAAAACTAAGCATGTAGTACTGTATTCGTAGAAATTTTGGACGCGGGTTCGAATCCCGCCAGCTCCAATATATTCGCCTAAAAGATATGCAAAAAAAATTAGTATTTCTTTATTTTCTATTTAAAAAAATTAAACGTTCTATAGAAATCATTTCAAAATAAAAAAATCCTTAAAAAAAAGATTATATTAAAAACTGCACTTCTTACTTTTTAAAAACCTACAATATTAAAAATAAAAAAATATTATATTCTTCATATAATAATTATAAAATACGTAATTAATTTCTACTTCATATTTTATCTGGTACGCATATGGACAAAATAGAAAATAATTTAAAACACAATATTGATGAAAAAGAAAATAATTGTCTTCTTCAAGATAATGATAAAAAAATAAATGAACTAAAATTAAAATTAGAAAACGCTCAAAAAAATATTAATGATATAAAACTACGACAATTAGCAGAAATAGAAAATATTGAAAAAAAAACTCGATATCAAATAGAACAAGAAAAAAAAATAGAAAAAGAAATATTTTTTAAAAAAACATTATCTATTATAGATCATTTTGAAGAAACACTTCTACTCTCTCAAAAACTAAAATTACAAGATGAACCTGTAATAAAGGGCGTTGAACTTACGTTAAAATCTTTTTTAAGTACTATGTGCAAGTTTGGAATATCTATAGAAGGTCAAGAACATGAAATATTTAATCCCAATCTGCATAATGCTACTTCTGAAAAAGTATCTACTAAAATAAAACATAATCATATTATTTCTGTACATAAAAAAGGATATACATTTAATAAAACTGTATTGCGAAAATCCATAGTTACAATAGCTAAAAATAAATCAATATAAATTTATTTAAAAATAGAAAAATTATATTTTTCTATTTTTAAAATAAGAACCAATTAATAGGTTTTTTTTTTTCATGTATTAATATCTTATTGGTTTGAGAAAAATGCTTGCAACCAAAAAATCCTCGACAAGCAGATAAAGGAGAAGGATGAGCAGCTTTTAAAATATAATGCTTTTGATCATTGATTAAATAACATTTTTTTTGTGCTTCTTTTCCCCATAATAAAAATACAATACTCTTATGATGATGATTAATCATACTAATAACTGTATTAGTAAAAATATCCCATCCTATATGATAATGTGATCTAGGTTTTTTAGACTCTACTGTTAAAATGCTATTTAATAAGAAAACACCTTGTTTTGCCCATGTTGTTAAACAACCATGCTTAAAAACAAAATTATTTTGAAAATCGGAATTTAATTCTTTGTATATATTCTTTAAAGAAGGTGCTATAGTATAATTTTTAGGTATAGAAAATGATAATCCATGAGCTTGATTTTCAGAAATATATGGATCTTGACCAATAATAACCACTTTAATCTTGTTAAAATCAGTAAACAAAAAAGCATTAAATACATCCTGATGAGAAGGGTAAATGATTTTTTTTAATCTTTCTTTTTTAAGAAATTGTATGATATCAATAAAATATTTTTTTTTTTTCTTGAAACAAAACATCTTTCCAACTTAAAAAAACATTCATTATTAAATTCCTGTTTGTGTAAAAATCATAAATAGTTATTATAATATATTATGATTTTGTTATTATTTATATCATTTATCTTCATTATAAGATAATAAGGAAAAATATGGTTCTCGTAACACAACAAGCTCCAAATTTTATAGCACCAGCAATTCTAAAAAATGGTGATATTGTTCAGAAATTCGATTTAAAAAAATTTTCTAATAAAAAAAAAATTATACTATTTTTTTGGCCTATGGATTTCACTTTTGTATGTCCATCTGAAATTATAGAATTTAATCAACTTTATTTAAATTTTAAAGAAAAAAACGTAAAAATAGTCGGCGTATCTACTGATAGCGTTTTTGTGCATCAAGCATGGCAAAAAACCCCAATTAAAAATGGCGGTATTGGACCTATTGCATTTCCAATGGTTTCCGATATTAAACGCGAAATTCAACAATCTTATGGTATTGAGCATCCCGATCTGGGAGTGGCGTTAAGAGCTTCTTTTTTAATTGATAATCATTGGATTGTACGTCATCAAGTAGTAAATGATCTTCCTTTTGGTCGTAATATACAAGAAATGATGAGAATGGTAGATGCTATAGATTTTCATAATAAAAATGGAGAAGTATGTCCTGCTAATTGGAAATCAGGACAAGAAGGTATGAAAGCATCTCTCGAGGGAGTGTCTTCGTATTTGAGTAAACATTATTAAAATTTTTAATTTAAAGTCAGCAGTATACATTTAATGCTGGCTTTACTATAACAATTTATATTAAATTATCATCATTTATATCTATATCATCCATATCATCTATATCAGAATTATATATGCTAGAATCTGAAGGTGTATCATAATCGTTATTATCCTCATAATTGATAAAATCACTATTATGATCAGAATTATCATGAGTAGCACCATGCAATATATTCGCATCATTATCATCTAAAGAAGATTCATGAATAGTATTAAAGATGTCCTCTTCTGGTTTTGTATGTTGAAAAAGGTTCATCAGCATATTCCCCAACATCATACCTCCTGCTACACCAGTTGCAGTTTGCAATGCATTACTCAGAAAACTACTACGGCCGTTATTATAATTTGTTGGAATGGCAGTATTAGCACCCGGTGTCGCTGGAATATTTTCATTTTTTGACATATTATGTGCATGTGATGAAGAGAAGGGAGAAGATTCTTTTTTGGAAAATAATCCCGATAAAAAACTAGTTTTTTTTATATTATTTTTTTCTTCCAACTGTAATAATTGACTTTTTAATTCTTCAATTTTTTCATTCATTTTTTTAATAGCTGTTTCCTGAATTAATATTGTTTGAATCATATAATAAGCCGAAGACGGTTGGTTTTTTACTAAATTTTTAATTAGAATATCAGCTTGCTCATCTCGAGAAGAGGAGTTTAATTCAGCATTTTTTAAACGATCAAATAAATTTTCTATTAACTTTTTTTCTTTATCTTGCATATAAAACCTCGCTTTAAAAGAAATTTTATAAATATAGTTAAATTTCTATTTTAATACTTAAATAAAAAATAAACAATAAAAAATTTATTTTTTATATTAATACAAAATTATCTATAATAATGATTTGCTTTCCATGCACGAAAGAAATTAATTATGTTATAATATAACCATTTTCTAACCACACGCTATTATATTAATTGATGAAGAGATAATATCTTGATGAAAGACATTACACGGGAAATTATACAGGTAAATATTGAAGAAGAGTTAAAAAGCTCTTATTTAGACTATGCAATGTCAGTAATAATTGGTAGAGCTTTGCCTGATGTTCGAGATGGATTAAAACCAGTACATCGAAGAATACTTTTTGCAATGTATATATTAGGTAATGATTGGAACAAAGCATATAAAAAATCTGCTCGCGTCGTAGGTGATGTTATTGGGAAATACCACCCACATGGAGATTCAGCCGTGTACGATGCCATTGTTCGCATGGCGCAAAATTTTTCTTTGCGCTATATGTTAATAGATGGTCAAGGAAATTTTGGCTCTATAGACGGAGATGCTGCAGCAGCTATGCGATATACAGAAGTTCGTATGTCTAAGATTGCTCACGAATTACTGAGTGATTTAGAAAAAAATACTGTCGAATTTTTACCAAATTACGATAATTCTGAAAAAATACCCGAAATACTTCCATCTAAAATACCAAATCTTCTTATTAATGGATCATCAGGTATAGCTGTAGGAATGGCCACTAATATTCCTCCACATAATTTAAATGAAGTGATTAATGGATGTTTGGCATATATTGATAATAATCAGATTACGTTATCTGAACTAATGCAACATATTCCAGGCCCTGATTTTCCAACATATGGTATCATTAATGGAAAATCAGGCATTAAAGAAGCATATAAATCGGGAAAAGGTAAAATTTATATTCGTGCACGACATAAAATAGAAATAAATCAAAAAAACAAAAAAGAATCCATTGTATTTTATGAAATACCGTATCAAGTTAATAAATCACGATTAATTGAAAAAATTGCAGAGCTAGTTAAAGAAAAAAGAATTGATGGTATTAGTGCTTTACGTGATGAATCAGACAAAGACGGAATGAGAATTGTTATTGAAATAAAAAAAGAAGCTATATCAGAAATTGTATTAAATCAACTTTACTCTTTAACACAATTACAGATTTCTTTTGGCATTAATATGGTTGCTCTATGCCATGGTCAACCACAAACGTTATCATTACATAAAATATTAGAATCTTTCTTATCTCATAGACAAGAAGTTGTTACACGACGTAGTTTATTCGAATTAAATAAAACAAAAAAAAGAACTCATATCCTTGAAGGATTTAGTATTGCTTTAAAAAATATAGATGTATTGATAAAATTGATACAAAATGCAAAAAATAATACTAATGCAAAAATATTAATAAAAAAACAAAAATGGACTTCTCATATTCATCATAAATCTTATATTATAAAAAATATACAAGAATCATCTGAAACACTTGATCATTTCAAAAAAAATAATAATGATCATTATTATTTTACTGAAGAACAAGCCCAGTCTATTTTAGATCTGCGCCTACATCAATTAACTAATTTAGAACAAAAAAAAATTATTATAGAATATGAAAAGTTAATAGAAAAAGAAAAAAAACTTATATGCATTTTAAATAATCCTCATCGTATGCTAGAAGTCATTCGAGAAGAATTAATATTCATACAGAATAACTTTAAAGATAAAAGAAGAACAGAAATCACTGAAAATAAATCGGATATTAATATCGAAGACCTAATTAATCAAGAAAATGTTGTAGTAACATTATCTCATTCCGGATATGTTAAATATCAACCACTCTCAGATTATAATGCTCAAAGAAGGGGAGGCAAGGGAAAATCAGCAGCTAAAATTAAAGAAGAAGATTTTATAGAAAGTTTAATTATTGCCAATACACATGATACTATTTTATGTTTTTCTAGTCGAGGTATTGTATACTGGATGAAAGTGTATCAATTACCCGAATCGAGCAGACATGCACGCGGAAGACCCATTGTTAATTTATTACCATTAAGTATAAAAGAAAGAATTACAGCTATATTACCAGTAAAAGCATATAAGGATAATCTTTATATTTTTATGGCAACAGCAAATGGTATGGTAAAAAAAACTTCTTTAAATGAATTTAAAAGACCGCGCATTGCAGGGATTATTGCAATTCATTTGCGGAAAGATGATGAATTAATCGGTATTGCTTTAACCAACGGAAATGATAACATTATGCTATTTACAGAAAATGGAAAAGTTGTTCAATTCTGTGAAAATAGTGTGCGTACTATGGGTCGTACAGCACTAGGAGTAAAAGGAATAAAAATAAAAAAAAATGATAAAGTAGTTTCTTTAATTATTCCTCATAAAAAGGAAAGTGTTCTATTAGCTACTAATAATGGTTTTGGAAAAAGAACAAATATTGCTAATTTCCCTATAAAATCGCGTGCAACACAAGGGGTCATTGCTATAAAAATAACTAAAAAAAATGGTAAAATGATTGGGGCAATACAAGTTGTCGAAACAGATCAAATTATGATGATTACAAACGCCGGTACTCTAGTAAGGATTCGAGTATCAGAGGTAGGAATTTTAGGTAGAAATACACAAGGTGTTATTTTAATTAGAACATCAAAAAATGAAAAAGTTGTTGCTTTACAGAGAATTACAAAACCTATATAAAAAACATCTTTTAAAAAATAGTTATTTTTTATAATATTTATATATATCGTTTAGGTAAATTATATATATTTATTAATATACATAAAATGTGTATATATCAAATATCATAATATACATTCGTATAAATTCCAAAAATTTCAAAAAAAAGGCTTAAAGACATTATGACACATGGTATTTTTGTCATTAAACGTAGTGGAGAAAAACAACTAATAAATTTAAATAAAATCAATCAAATCTTGAATTGGTCAAAATCTGGTCTTAATAATATATCTGTCGCCAAAATAGAATCATCTTCTCATATTCAACTATATAATAATATCACTACCGCACAAATTAATGACATTATTATCAAGACAGCAGCTAATTTAATTTCCACAGAAGCTCCTGACTATCAATATGTAGCAGCAAGATTATCTGTTTTTCAACTGAGAAAAAAAGCTTATAAAAATTTTACACCACCTCCTTTATATAAACATGTTCATAAATTAGTTACTTTAAAAAAATATGATTCAATGTTATTAAAAAAATATACACCTAAAGAATTTTTCATTATGAATTCTTTTATTCATCATGAACGCGATATGAGCTTCTCTTATGCAGCAGTTAAACAATTAGAAGGAAAATATTTAATACAAAATAGAATAACAGGCACGATATATGAAAGCGCTCAATTTCTATATATTCTTATAGCTGCATGTTTATTTGCAAAATATCCACAAGAAACTCGTTTAAGTTACATTCACCGGTTTTATGATGCAATTTCTACCTTTAAAATTTCTTTACCAACACCAATTATGGCAGGGGTAAGAACACCTACTCGTCAATTTAGCTCATGTGTTTTAATTGACTGTGCTGATAATTTAAATTCTATCAATGCCACTACAAGTTCAATTGTGAAATATATTTCACAAAGAGCGGGAATTGGAATTAATGCAGGACAAATTCGCGCTGCAGGAAGCTCTATAAGAGATGGTGAAGCATTTCATACTGGCAGTATTCCATTTTATAAGCATTTTCAAACAGCAGTTAAATGTTGCTCTCAAGGTGGTATTAGAGGAGGAGCTGCAACAATATTCTATCCAATCTGGCATTTTGAAGTTGAAAATTTATTAGTTTTAAAAAATAATCGAGGAATTGAAGATAATAGAGTTCGCCATATGGATTATGCTGTACAGATCAATAAATTAATGTATCAAAGAATGTTATCTGGTGAACATATCACTTTATTTGATCCTTCTGATACACCTAAACTATATAATGCCTTTTTTACTGATCAAAAAGAATTTAATAAATTATATATTGAGCATGAAAAACAAGAAAATATCAAAAAAAAAAGCATTAAAGCATTAGATTTATTTGTTTTACTTATGCACGAAAGAACTTCCACTGGACGAATTTATATACAAAATATAGATCATTGCAATTCACATGGATCATTTAATCCTAAACTAGCACCTATCAAACAATCAAATTTATGTTTAGAAATCACACTACCTACTAAGCCATTAGATAACATTTATGATGAAAATGGAGAAATTGCTTTATGTACATTATCTGCATTTAATTTAGGCGCTATTAAAAATCTTAGTGATCTTGAAGATTTAGCCGATTTATCTGTACGCGCGCTAGATGAAATATTAGAATATCAACAATATCCGATATTAGCAGCTAAAAAATCTGCTCTTTCTAGACGTTCATTAGGAATAGGTGTAATTAATTTTGCATATTATTTGGCGAAGCATAATGTTCGTTATTCAGATGGCAGTGCAAATAATTTAACACATAAAACTTTTGAAGCAATACAATATTATTTAATAAAAGCATCTTGTGCGCTAGCTAAAGAAAGGGGGGTATGTACTTTATTTCATCAAACTAATTATTTTTTAGGAAAATTACCTATAGATACATACAAAAAATACATTGATGATATATGTGATGAACCATTACACTTAGATTGGCAATCACTACGTGAAGATGTTAAAAAGTATGGATTAAGAAATTCTGCATTATCTGCCATTATGCCGTCAGAAACATCTTCGCAAATTTCCAATTCCACTAATGGCATTGAGCCACCAAGGGGATTTGTTAGTGTAAAAGTATCAAAAGATGGTATGCTAAGACAAGTTGTACCTAGTTACAATGAATTAAAGCAACAATATGAACTATTATGGGATATGCCTAATAACGAAGGATATCTACAAATTGCTGGAATTATACAAAAATTTACTGATCAATCTATTTCAGTAAATACAAACTATAATCCAGAAAGATTTGAAAATGAAAAGATTCCTATGAGGCAATTACTATATGATATTTTGATAGCATATAAATTAGGTTTAAAAACATTATACTATCAAAATATTCACGATGGATCTAAAGACAATCATACATTTATATTTTCTACATCTGCAAACGATCACTGTGAAAGTGGCTCTTGTGCAATATAATATAAAAAATCAAAATAAATACTTATTTTATTTAATTTTCTTACTAGGTAAAATAATATGGTTTACACAACATTCTCAAAAAAAAAGAATAATCAACTAAATGAACCCATGTTTTTTGGACAATCGGTCAATATAGCTAGATATGATCAACAAAAATACTATGTTTTTGAAAAACTTATTGAAAAACAACTATCATTTTTCTGGCGACCAGAAGAGATAGATCTATCCAGAGATAGAATGGATTTTAATAATTTATCTCCATCCGAAAAACATATTTTTGTTAGTAATTTAAAATACCAAACCCTACTTGATTCAATTCAAGGAAGAAGTCCCAATATTGCTTTTTTACCAATTATATCTCTACCAGAACTAGAAACATGGGTTGAAACATGGTCTTTTTCCGAAACTATTCATTCACGTTCATATACTCATATTATTAGGAATATCGTTAACACTCCAGCTATTATATTTGACGATATTATTTCAAATATTAACATTACTAATCGTACACAAGATATTTCTATTTATTACGATCAACTTATTGAAGCAACAAATTACTGGCATTTATTAGGTGAAGGAACTCACTTAATTAATAAACAACCTCTATACGTTGATTTAAAATTATTAAAAAAAAAATTATATCTTTGTCTTATTAGTGTAAATGTTTTAGAGGCTATTAGATTTTATGTAAGTTTTGCATGCTCTTTTGCATTCGCTGAAAGAAAATTAATGGAAGGTAATGCTAAAATTATTAGATTAATAGCGCGGGATGAAGCATTGCATTTAACAGGTACTCAACATATTTTAAATACTTTTAATAGTATTAATAATAATGAAAATATGAAAGATATTGTATTGGAATGTAAAGAAGAAGCTTATCACATATTTATTACTGCTGCACAACAAGAAAAAACATGGGCTAAATATTTATTTAAAAATGGTTCTATTATTGGATTGAATACAGAGATTTTATGTCAATATATCGAATATATTACAACTCTGCGAATGAATGCGTTGGGTTTTGTATCGCCTTTTAAAAAACAAGCCAATCCAATTCCTTGGATTAATGATTGGTTAACTTCTGATAATATACAAACAGCTCCTCAAGAAACAGAAATTAGCTCATATTTAGTAGGACAATTTAATTCGGAAGTATCTGACGATGAATTTAAATACTTTCAATTATAAAAAAAATAATTTTACTATATATATAGTAAATTATAAAAAAAAAATATTTTATAATCAAAATTATAATTCATTATTATTAATTTTAAAATTTAATAAAATATATATAGAATATCAATGCTGTTCTGGATATTGTGGTACATGTCGTATACAGCTATTACAGGGCGAAATATGTTATCTCCAACAAAAACCAATTGCTTCTATGCATAATAAAAATGATATTTTTCCATGTTTTTGTCAGCCTAAAGGAAATATAATAATTAGTATATAAATACTCAAAAAATAAATAAATATTTTATATTGCCTGAATGGATGTTAAAGCAATAGTATAAATAATGTCTTCTACTAATGAACCTCTAGATAAGTCATTTACTGGTTTTCTGAGTCCTTGTAACATAGGCCCAATGGAAACCAGTTGTGATGAGCGCTGAACTGCTTTATAAGTGATATTACCAGAATTCAAATCAGGAAAAATAAAAATAGAAGCATCTCCGACAAGAGAGGATTTTGGACTCTTTAGTTTTGATATTTCTTTTGAAACTGCAGCATCATATTGAATAGGTCCATCAATAATTAAATCTGGTCTTTTTATTCTTACAATATCAGTTGCTTTTCTTACTTTATCCACTTGTCTACCACAACCAGAATCACCAGTAGAATAAGATAACATAGCTATACGAGATTCTATACCCAATATTTTTGCTGAACAAGAAGATTGAATAGCAATAGCGGCCAATTCTTCTGCTGTTGGATCAATATTAATCGCACAATCTCCATAAATTAAAACTTTCTCTGGCAGTAACATAAAGAAAATAGATGATACTAAAGAACTAACAGACTCTGTTTTAATTAACTGCAGTGCAGGACGGATTGTGCTAGCAGTAGTATTTATAGAACCAGATACCATGCCATCCACCTCATCTGATTCAACCATTAGAGTTGCTAAAATAATATTATTCCGTAACTGTTGATATGCAAAATCCTCATTTATACTTTTATGCTGTCTTATTTCTATAAAACGAGCCATATATTTATCTCTAATTAAATCAGGATCAATTATTTCAATATTTTTATTTAAATGAATACCTTGATCTTTAGCAAGATTATAAATTTTTTTTCTATCTCCTAATAATACACATTGAGCAATGTCTAGATCGTAACACATAGATGCTGCTTGCAATATTCGAATTTCATATGATTCAGGTAAAATAATACGTTTTTTACTATTTCTAGATAACATTTTTAAGCGATAACAAAATTCTCTTGGCGAAAGATTAATATGAGTATCAGATTTTTTTTTAATTATATTTAAGTATTTAACATTAAAAAAACTACTCATATAAGTTTGCAGCTTAAAAATATATTTTTTTTCTTTTATATTAAGATCAAAATAAAAACTTTGTAATTTATATAAAATATCTATAATATTTTTTTTTAAAAAAAATACTGGGATACCGTTTTGAATAAATATTTGACATATTTTTATTGAATGCTTTATGGATTGACACTGACCTGTTAATAATATCGCGCTGATATTATTAAATTTATATTCTTTAGAAAAAAATATAATAAAAATATCTATTTGAGTCCACGGCAAAATAATTAAAATATGTGAATTTATCTTTTTTAAGATATCTTTATTATTTTCATTAAATATTATCACCGTTTCTATAATACGAAAATTGATATTATCAATATGAAGTGGTATTGCATTTAAAAAATGATAAATATCTACTACAAATATTTTCATAAAATCTTGATTCCAAGGAATATACGCAATAATAGGATATAAACTTGTTTTTATATCCCTTTTTACAATTATTGTTTTTTTCTTTTCTTCTTTTATTTTTTTTAAAAATTTTATTTTTTTTATAAAACTAATATTTTTTCCTAAATAAATAAAATTCATCTCATTAAAGATAACACCTATAAATTTTTTATAATGATATTGTTGCAAGAAAAATTTAATTTGATCTTCTTTGTCTTGAATGCTATTTAGAGAATATCGATTTATATTAGTTATTAACACCACTTCTGCATTAATACTATTTGCTATATCATGATTTATTTGATATGAGTACAAATTCTTTTCATGACTCAATCCTTCAATAAAGATTAACTCATATAATTTTTTTTTTTTATAACATATTTCTATTATCGTATTTATTAAAGATATATATATATCAGAACCAAAATAAATATTAGAAAAATCTATATTATTAAGTATATGTACAAAACTTGAAAAATATTTCTTAATTAGTACAGTGGTGTGATCTAGCGAGTTACTTTGGCAAGAAATATATAAAATAGGCTTATTCATATCCTTACGATATTTATTTTTATTAAAAAAATTTAACATACTTAAACTTATTGCCGTAGAACCGACTTGATTATTTAAAGGAATCAGCATAATAATACGAGACATATATATATCCTATTTTTTTGATATAAAATGATATAGTTTTTACACAAGACTAATTATATTTATAGTCTCTCGAGAGATAGCTAAATCTTCATTGGTTGGAATAATAAAAATAGGGCGCGAAGTTTTAATGTTAATATTACCAGTTTTTCCATTACATATTAACAAATTTTTTTCCGAGTGAATAAAAAATCCTAGTAAAGATAATTTAGATATAATGATACTTCTAATAAAAGGAACATTTTCGCCTATTCCACCAGTGAAAATTATCGCATCTAAACGACCATGCATTAATGATGTATAAGCAGAAATATACTTACTAATTCTATGACAAAAAATATCTACAGCTATTTTTGCTTTTTCATTAATATTATAATTTTTCTCGAGATAACGAAAATCACTACTTATACCACTTAATCCTAATAAACCAGATTTTTTGATTAATAATTCTTCAATCTGATGTATGCTCATATTAAGTTGTTTATACATAAAAAAAATAATTGATGGATCTATATCTCCACTGCGAGTACCCATGACCAACCCTTCTAATGGAGTTAATCCCATAGAAGTATCAACACATATTCCATTACGTATAGCAGAAACAGAAGCGCCATTACCTAAATGACAAGTGATAATATTTAATTGATTAAATGATTTTTGTAATAAAAAAGCTGTTTTATGAAGGATATAACAATGACTAATTCCATGCGCACCATAACGTCTAATACCATATTTTTTAAAAAAATCATAAGGAATAGCATATAAAAAGGATACCTTAGGCATATTTTGATAAAAAGAAGTATCAAAAACCGCAACATTTTTTTTTGAAAGTATAGGATATTTCTGTAAAATTTTTTTAATTCCAATTAAATTAGCTGGATTATGTAAAGGAGCAAAAATAGAGGCTTCTTCAATTAAATTAATGATTTTATCATTAATTAATATAGAATTTTTTATTTTTTTACCTCCATGAACTACTCGATGCCCTATACCAACAATATTTTTAAGAATTTTTTCTTCTAACAAAAAAATATGATCTATGACAAAATCTAATGCTTGTTCATGAGAAATATTTGAACCGATATTTTTTTTATATTTATTTTTTTTTGATTCCCATGTAACATATGTATCCGATAAAAACAAACGTTCCACTGTACCAAATAAATATTTTTTTTCATTTTTTGGATTTATGACAGAAAATTTTAAAGAAGAACTTCCGCAGTTTAAAACTAAAATGAGATTTTTCAATATTGTTATACCGATTTAATAAGATATATAATATATTTTATCAAAAAATATATTTAAATGTTTTAATATAGTGTTACTTTTTATAAAATCGCAAAAAATATAATATTAATTATATAAAAATTTTGTATACTTCAAAAAAAAATACTATATATGGAGCAAAAGATGAAATTACAAAAAAAAATTATTAAAATATTAGGAGTAAAACCAAAAATTATACCAAAAATCGAAATTAAAAAATGTATTGATTTTTTAAAAAAATATTTATCTCATTTTTCTAATTTACAATCTTTAGTCTTAGGTATTAGTGGGGGTCAAGATTCAACATTAACTGGGAAATTATGTCAAATAGCTATACAACAATTAAGAAATGAAACAAAAAACATTAATTATCAATTTATTGCATTGCGTTTACCATATGGTTCTCAAAAAGATGAAAAAGATTGTCAAGATGCGATTAAATTTATATATCCCGATCAATGCTTTGTTATTAATATTAAAAATGCAGTTTTGAGTAGTGAACGAGCATTAAAAAAATCAGGAATATATATTTCAGACTATATAAAAGGCAATGAAAAAGCAAGAGAAAGAATGAAAATACAATATAGTGTAGCTGCTGTTAATAATGGTTTAGTAGTGGGAACAGCTCATGCCGCAGAAATAATTACTGGATTTTTTACTAAATACGGTGATGGAGCTACCGATATAAATCCTATTTCTAGATTCAATAAGAGACAAGGATGTGCTTTATTAAAAGAATTAAATTGCCCTAAACATCTTTATTTAAAAAAACCAATGGCAGATTTAGAAGATAATAAACCACAGCAGCCGGACGAATCTGTTTTAGGTATTACATATGCTACAATCGATTCTTATTTAGAAGGTCAACAAGTAGATACCCGAAGTAAAAAAATTATTGAACAACTCTATTTAAAAACAGAACACAAAAGACATCTTCCCATTATACTATCAGATAAATAAAAATACATGCGTTAATGTAAAATAATTTTTTTTTGTTCAATAGAATGAATTTGTAATTTAATTATTTCACTAATAGGATCTTCTGGACAGTGTTCAATAAAATAAATTAAATCTGTTATAGCAACATGATGACATTTTAATTGTGCATATATTAATCCTCTATCACGAATTTCATACGGATTATTCGGATCAATTTGTAATAGTACATTAATTACATTTAATGCTAATTCCATTTTTTTTTCCTCTATTAATGCAGATTTTAATATATCAAGCATTTTACGAATTACAGTGATAGGCTCAGATTTATATAAATCGCTTTCATATAATTTTGCAGTTGGGCTAATGTTGCCTTTTAACCACACTTGTAATATATGTTTATTTACAATTTCTCCATTAAAAGGATTAATTAACCATTTTTTTTTATTCATCCAATCCGCTCTTAAAAGGAATTGCGTTGGAAATATAACTGGATTTAATGGTAAATGTAATGATTGTGCAATATATAAAAAAAGAACACCTAAAGACACCGCAGTACCTTGACGCGTTTTTAACACGTGATCAATCCAAAGAACATTGGACAATTTATATACACCACTTGCACTACCAAAATGCCAATGCTTATAAAACAATTCTAATAATTTTTTTAATTGTCGATTAGGTTGATTTTCAGAAGAAATATAAGATTTTGCTTCTTGTACTTTAGCATTTAATTCTAACAAAACACATTCCGCTGGAAAATCTTCTCGTATAATTTGAGAAGTTGCAAGAATGGAATCAAAAAGTGATAGTTTGGAAAAATCAATATTAGCAACAGATTTCATATTATTAGCAATATTAATATTATTTAGATGATTAAAAATAAAAATGTTATTAATAATTATATATAGGAATATACCTTTTATAAAAAATATATAACTATATTCTTTATTACAAACACATCGCATTATCTATATATTGTACGTAATAACAGCAATATCAATTAATTATTTTATTTTTTGCCCAATAGTAACACGATCGTTTCCTCCATAGTCTTTATGTGATGTAATATTATGAAAATTATATTTTTTAAAAAAATGCTGTATTATTAATTTTTGTTTCCATCCATGCTCTACCAATAACCAACCTTTATATAATAAATAATGAAAAGAATTTTTTATAATATGTTCAATATCCGCTAAACCATTATTTTTAGAAAAAAGCGCATTGAATGGTTCAAAAAAAATATCTTTTTTCAATAAAAAACTTTCATCTATACTAATATAAGGTGGATTACTTACAATAATATGAAATTTTTTTTTAACACATGAAAACCAATCGCTATAAAAAAAACAAATATTATATAATTTTAAATTTACTGCATTATATTTAGCTATTTTTAATGCTTTTTTTGAATTATCTATACCTGTAATTCTAAAATGTTTACATGCACTAGCTAATGCTAAAGCAATATTGCCAGATCCAGTACCTAAATCAAGAATAGAAGAAAATTTATCCTGAGCTTTTAATAATACCTGTTCTACTAAAATTTCAGTTTCAGGTCTTGGAATAAGAGTATCATATGAAACGCGTAAAGACAAAGACCAAAATTCTTTTTCTCCTTTTAAATATGCCATTGGCTCTCCAAGAGATCTTCGATATACCAAATTTTTTAAATTTTTTAATTGCATTGCACTCATTTTAATATGATTAAAAGTTAAAATGTCACTATACGTATGTTGTGAAGTGTATATTAATAAGATTTCTGCTTCGTATTTTGGATTATCACACAAAGATAATTTTTCTGATGTTTTTTGAATCCATTTTTGAATATTCATATTTAAGATCGTGATAATAATGTTAACATATCTGCTTGATACTCTTGAATCATAGGATTAATTAATAAATCTAATTTTCCTTGCAGTACTTCATCTAATTTATATATAGTCAAATTAATTCTGTGATCAGTAACTCTGTTTTGAGGAAAATTATATGTACGATTTCGATCAGAACGCTCGCCACTACCCAGTAATAATCGTCTCATCGATGAATTTTCTTCATGATTCTTAGCTAATTGCGCAGAAAAAATACGAGCTGATAAAATAGATAATGCTTTTGCTTTATTTTTATGTTGTGAACGCTCATCTTGACATTCTACAACACAACCAGTCGGAATATGAGTGATTCTAATAGCAGAATCAGTAGTATTTACATGTTGACCGCCTGCACCAGAAGAGCGAAAAGTATCAATTTTTAAGTCAGCAGGATTGATATCTTCTTGTTTCGATTTTGGTCTAACAGGCATTATAGCAACTGTGCATGTAGATGTATGAATTCTTCCTTGAGATTCTGTTTCCGGCACTCTTTGTACTCTATGCCCACCAGACTCAAATTTTAAACGACCACAGGCACCTTTACCTGTAATTTTAGCTATTATTTCCTTGAAACCACCTTTTTCACCTGCACTAATACTCATAATTTCAGTATTCCACATGTGCTGTTCTGTATATTTCGTATACATTCTAAATAATTCTCCTGCAAAAATAGAAGCTTCATCCCCTCCAGTTGCCGCTCTGATTTCAATAAAGCAACTATTTTTATCATTAGGATCCTTAGGTAGTAGCAATAATTTAATTTTTTTTTCTATTATTTTCATTTTTTGATTCAATTTACATAATTCTTCTTGTGCAATATAAAAAAATTCTTCATCTTGTAATAAATCTTGTATATCTTTTTTTTCTAATGCTAATTTTTCCCATTCAATAAAGTATTGTATTACTTCAGAAATCTGTAAATACTCTTTTGATAAATTTTTAAATCTTTCTTGATTAAAAATCAAATCTTTTTCAGCAAGCATTACTTCAATTTCTTCATAACGATTACGTAAATATTTCAATTTTTTTAAAATAGAACTATTCATGTTAAATTGTCTCATTTACAAATATTTTTTAAAAAATTATTTTATATATTTCTAATATTTACATTAATAAATATGTTAATATATGAATTTATCATTGTTTCTTTTAAGAATTAATTAAAAAATAAAAAATAAAATATATTGGTGTTAAAATAACTTTTTAATATCTTATCCAAGATATTAAATATAAAAAATAATAAATATTGAATCCTATATTATTATCTATATCATATATAACCTACTTATAAAATTTTTTCATGTAATAAAGTATATTAAAATATAGTATAAACAATACTATTTTTGTATGATATCAAATGTTTAATAAAATAATAAATCATATCAAAATGAAAAATTATTACAATCAAAAAAATATAAAAACACGATTGACTTATAAGTATAAAAAAATACAAAATAAGGTTTTTTATGTCTGATATGAAGCTGTTTTCTGGAAATTCTATTCCAAAACTTGCACAGTTTATTGCAAATCGATTATATATCAATTTAGGAAAAGCAGCCGTAGGTCGATTTAGCGATGGTGAAATTAGTGTTCAAATTAATGAAAATGTAAGAGGTGGAGATGTTTTTATAATACAATCCACTTGCGCGCCTACTAATGACAATATAATGGAATTAGTAGTAATGGTTGATGCCTTAAGAAGAGCTTCAGCCGGACGTATTACCGCAGTAATACCATACTTTGGTTATGCGCGTCAAGACCGAAGAGTAAGATCTGCACGCGTGCCTATTACAGCTAAAGTAGTAGCTGATTTTTTATCAAGTATTGGAGTAGATCGTGTACTGACAGTTGATCTACATGCAGAACAAATTCAAGGATTTTTTGATGTTCCTGTTGACAATGTCTTCGGTAGTTTAATTCTTTTAGAAGACATGCTACAAAGAGAATTAAAAAATCCCATTGTTGTATCGCCAGATATAGGCGGCGTAGTACGAGCTCGTGCTATCGCTAAACTATTATATGATACTGATATGGCTATTATAGATAAAAGACGACCTCGCGCTAATATATCACAAATCATGCATATTATTGGCGATGTTGCAAATCGTGATTGTATTTTAGTAGATGATATGATAGATACAGGAGGAACTCTATGTAAAGCAGCGGAAGCACTAAAGGAAAGAGGAGCTAAAAGAGTATTTGCTTATGCTACTCATCCGATATTTTCCGGGGAAGCCTCTAATAATTTAAAACACTCTGTTATTGACGAGGTGGTGGTATGCGATACCATCCCACTATCAGAAAAAATAAAATCACTACCAAATGTACGAACATTAACTTTAGCGGGTATGTTAGCCGAAGCAATAAGACGTATTAGCAACGAAGAATCTATTTCTGCTATGTTTGAACATTAAATATTATACTAAGCACAATGTAATATTTATTAAAGAAATTATCATGTGCTTAGTTAATAAAAAAATAATTTTATTAATATATGATTTTAGCTGTTTTAAAAAAATTTTTCTATTGTTATATATTATATCGATATTTTATTTTTAATATCATCCTTCCAGATACAATTAAAAAAATATACTAATAATAAATTTTTTTATTATTTTCTAAAAAATAGATATTTTAAACTAAAAAAATACTGCGTGGAGATAAGTATTTTATATTTCTATATTTTATAAATACAAAAATTTTTAAACACATGACCACTGAGAATCGTTCAAATATTCTAAAAAAATAAAATATCGGAAATACCTTTATTTTTTAATTTTTTTAAAAAATATAATACGACATCTAGACACAATCCTTGTTCTATATCTGAAATAAAATCAAGATGCGGATAAACAATATAGTATTTCTGTATTAAAATAGTAAAACAATAAAGTAATTGCTCATAATATTTGTTGTAGTGTATGTATGTTATTCTAGATATTGAACCATGGACAAGGTTATTGTCAATTCATTTTTATATTTTCACTACTGTATTGATACAGATTAGAATATGAGTGATTCCGATTATAGAAATACTACCAGATATGAAATATCGTATTTTTTTGAAATTCTTAATCAATACCATCTCAAAAACAATAATGTTTTATCCTGATATTAGAAATGATGGATTAATTAGCATTTAAAAATATTTATAAAAATATAATTCAAAACCGATACCGATTAATAATATAAAATATCTAATAGAGTTATTAAAATAAAAATTTATACAAAAAATTTTAATATATAATAACTGATTATTAAAAATCTCGTTTTTAAAGATCAAAAAAAGAAATATAATATATTTTACAAAAAATACCATGAATTGTAATATTTTTCAAATAACACATGATATAAGATAAAATATAAAAAATAATTATATACTCAAAATTGAAAAATAATTTTTCTAAAATTCTATCAATCGTTGATTTTCTATTTATTCTACCAACATAGCCGCTCTAAAAAAATTTGACACGCACTGTCTTTAACCACGTATCTAAAAGTATCATATTCAAAATATTCAACATAATATATTTCCTAACATATTTTAATATTTTTTATCATAAAAAATAATTTTTATTGTACATACTATTTTGTTTATATATCAAAAAATACATAATATGACTTTATATAAAAATTATTATACAATAACCGTATTATAATTTTTTACTATAAAAAAAATAATCGATTATTAAAGTTAAAATTAATATCATAAGTACAGTGATAAAAAACATCATAGAGGAAATAAAAATATATTTGTTCAGTAGTATTTTCAATCCAATAAATATGAATATTACGGATAAACCATATTTTAATATAGAAAATTTTTTTATAAAACGTAATAATAACAAATAAATAGATCTTAAAGCTAGTACTGATAGTATATTAGAAGTGAATATTATTAAAAAATCATTTGTAACAGAAAAAATAGCAGGAATACTATCCATAGCACATATGATATCACTACATTCTATTAAAATTAAACATACGAATAAAGGCGTAATAAAAAATTTGTTGTTTTTTATTAAAAAAAATTTTTCACTATCAATTGTATTTGTGACACGAAAAAATTTATATAGAAAAGGCATGCATGTTTTATGTTTTTTTTCTTTTTTTGAATTACGAAAAAAAATAATTTTAAGACCTGTTAGTAAAAAAAATACACCAAAAAAATACAATAACCAATGCCAGTAAGAAAATAATATACCACCAGAAAAAATTATTATTAAACGTAATATACAAGAACCCCATATTCCATACAATAAAATTTTTTTGTGATAAATGAAAGGTATTTTAAGCGCTTCAAAAATTAAAAACCATACAAATACATTATCTACTGATAATAACATTTCTAATAAATATCCAGAAAGAAACATTATAATTCTTGAATTAGCAAAAATTACTCCTTGATCATAATACGAAAACAACCATAATAGAAAAACAAATACACATGATAAAAATAACCATAAAAAATCATTAAAATGCATATTTTGTATGTATAATGATTTTTTATTTTTTTTTTGTCTTATATAATCTATTATAAATGCTATTAAAATCAAGAAAAAAAAAATACTCCAAAAAAATGGAATAAAAAAATTTTTCATTAAACTAAATATCCTTTCTAAGAAAAATAATAAATTATATATAAATATTTACGTTACGAAAATTATTAAACATATACAGCGGATTGTACCAAATATATTAAAGGATTCGGATATATACCTAATATCAATAATATAATTCCTGAAATAATAATTATAATACCAGAAAAAGTATACATCCATTTACTAGAAAGTTTTATATTATTCTGCAATAATTTTACCGGTTTTAAATAAAAATTGATAATCAACCGCAAATAGCAATAAAAACCTAAAACAGATCCAATGAAAAAAGAAACACCTAGAACCCATAGATGATTTTGTATTATAATAGAAAGGATATAAAATTTACTAATAAAACCAAGAGTAAAAGGTACACCTGCTAAAGAAAGATATACTATTGTTAGTATCCCAGATAAGATAGGTTGCGTCCAAAATAAACCTCGATATGACGTCATCAAATCAATATCTTTCAAATAATTTGGATTAGATACTAAAGCAATACTACCAAAAAAAGATATATTAGCAAAAAAATAACTAACTAGACCTATACCTATTGCTTCTAATGAAAAAAAATAATGATTCTTTAATACCAATAGTGCAATTAATAAATAGCCCAGTTGTGAAATGGCTGTATATCCAAATAATCGTTTAATATTATTTTGTATAATAGCCATTAAATTTCCCAAAATAATAGATAAAAAAATCATTAAAAATATTAATGCATATAATGTTTCATGATTTTCTAAAGAACAGTATGAAAAAAAGTGAACCATAAAAACAACAATAGAAATTTTTGCAGCATTAGAAAAAAAAGATAAAACTAATGCGGGAGTACCTTGATATATATCAGCTATCCATATATGAAAAGGAACAATGGATAATTTAAAAAATAAAGAGAAAAATACCATAAATAAACCAAAAAAAATTACAAATTGTGAATTTAAAAATTCTATATTTAATACTTGATGCATAGCTGATAAACTTAAACTTCCAGAAATAGCATAAATCCAAGCAATACCTAATAATAAAAAACTAGATGATACACTAGATAAAATAATATATTTCAATGTAGCTTCTAAAGCGTATTTATAATAATGCGAATAAAAAATCAAACCAAATATTGGTAAAGATATCAGTTCAATACTTACAAATAAAGATGAAAAATGATCAGATATAATTAATCCAATAGCACCTAAAGTAGAAAACAAAATTAATAAATAAAATTCTTCTTTATTTAATCGATATTTATATAACCAAGAATACGCAAAAATACAACTAATAATACTGGATAATAAAACTATACCCATATAAAAAATAGAGTATTTTGTCACATAAAATAAAGTAGTTATATGCCGCGGAAGTACTGTATTGACTAAAAATAAAGAAAAGAAAGAACAAAGTAAACCTAACGTACTTGATACAGCAACAAAACAATGATTGCGACGATATGCAATAGATAACATTACTAAAATTACTGTTGATATCAAAATCAAAAAAGGCAACAATGCTGTGAATTCCTCTGAATTTATAATCATTACTAATTAAAACCTTATTGTTAAAAAGAGTCATCAAATGTTTTTTTAATATTTATTAGAGAATATTGTGAAATCTCTAAAATTGTTTGCGGTTGTAAACCAATAAAGATTAAGGAAAAAATTAATACCAGTACTATCCATAATTCTTGTATACTAACCGGGGATAATAAAAACTTTTTTTGTGATACACCATAGTAAATTTTTTGTATCATATTTAAAGAATACAACATAGAAAGAAACAAGCCAATGGTAGAAATAATAGATATAATGGGAAAAATTTGAAAAACGCTTATTAATATTAAAAATTCACCTATAAAATTCCCTGTACCAGGTAATCCTAAATTGGCTAAAGAAAAAAATAAAGTAAATGCTGGAATCCAAAAAATATATTCCCACACGCCTCCCATTTGACGTATATCATGAGTTTTAAAACGTTTATATAGTTGACCTGATAAAACACACAAAGAAGAAGAGGTAATACTATTTGATAGCATCTGTACGATTGCGCCTTGAAATGCCATAATGCTATTACTATATAATGCAATAATAATTAATCCCATATGAGAAATAGAAGAATAAGCAATAACACGTTTAATATCTGTTTGAGCAAAAGCTACTATAGCTCCATAAAAAATACTAATTAATCCCAAACACATTGCTATTATAGAAAAATGTCTACTTGCATGAGGAAAAAGAACAATACTATAACGTAACAATGCATAAGGTGCAGTTTTTAAAAGCACACCCACTATATCTAATGCACCACAAGTAGGTGAGTTAGAATGTACATCCGGCAACCATCCATGAAATGGAAAAATAGGCATTTTAACTGCAAACGCTATAAAAAAACATAACATAAAAAAATATTCTCTACGCAGAGACATAGGTGTATTAATTAAAGAATTATAATTAAATGTTAACACATGAGTACTTTGATAATCGGTATAAACTAAACCTAATATTGCAATCAATATTAAAACACCAGAAGATTGCGTATACATAAAAAACTTATTAGCAGCTGCGCAGCGCTTTTGCCCCGTATTTGTTTTTCGACCCCATAATATTATTAAAAAATACATTGGTACTAATATTAATTCCCAAAAACAAAAAAATAAAAATAAATCATATGCGATAAAAACACCCAATATTCCTGTTAATACCAGCATTAAATTAAAATAAAAAAATCCTGTATTCTCATGAATATCATTCCACGCGCATAATATTCCGATTATTCCTAAGAAACTTGTTAAAAACACCATCAAAAGAGATACACCATCAATAGCTATGTTAAATTCAATTCCAAATCTTGGTATCCAAGAAGATACAAATTGATGATTTGCAGCAAAATAATTATCCATTTGAAAAAAATTATAATTTTCTGTCTGCCATATTACTATTGTAATGAATAATGTTAATCCCATCCCTATCAAAGCAATTAAACGAGGAAGATTTTTTCCATAAAATGAAAAAAATAGCGAAAAAATGCTACTAAAAAATGGAAAAATAATTAATAATAAAACTAACATTACACGTATATTCCTGTTGTTTAATAAAATTATTTAATTAAAAAAATAAAATACATGCAAAAATTAAAATTATGCTATATATCATAGATAATGCGTAATCAATAGTATTACCACTAATTTTTTTTAAAAAAAATTTACTACTGAAAATAATTTGATCAATAAAAAAATTAGTAATCATACTTATAAAATCAATGTTTAAAAATTTAGCAATATATAAATATAATTGTATAAAAAATATATTGTACAACCAATCAAAATACCATCCATTACGCAATATATGTAATATTTTTTCACTAATTTTAAATGTACAAATGTTACGTATAAAAGAATTATTTTGAACCCATAAATAATAGGATATGAAAACCCCCAAAATAGATACCATACTAGAAAATATTTCAAATAAAAATTTACCGTGATCATTAATTATTACTAATGGAAATACAAACAATAAGGGCGGTGCAATAAATGATCCTATAAAAGTAGAAAAAACTAATAATAAAAATAAAGGTATATCATGTGTCAATCCCTTATTTATAACAACTGACAATTTATTTTTTCCATGAAATATGACAAAAATCATTCGAAAAGTATATAACGCAGTTAAGAAAGAACAAAATAAACCAATCAAGAAAAAATTTAAATATCCTTTTTGTAAAACACTAAATAAAATATTACCTTTACTGTAAAAACCCGATGTTATTAAAGGAAAAGAAATTAAAGATAAACCACCGACTAAAAAACTAATATATAAAAAAGGTAATTTTGTACGCAAACCACCCATTTTAAAAATATTTTTCTCATGATTACAGGATATAATTAAAGAACCAGCAGACAAAAATAATAATGCTTTAAAAATAGCATGCATAATGAGATGTATAATAGCCGCCTGCCAAGCTTGTACACCCAAAGCCAAAAACATGTAACCAATTTGACTTATAGTTGAATATGCTAAAATACGCTTAATATCAGTCTGTACTAATGCAGAAAAACTAGATAAAAATATTGTTATTACACCAGTTAAACTAATCAAATATAACACTTGTGGCGTTAATAAAAATAAAAAATGAATTCTTGATATTAAATATACACCGGCTGTTACCATAGTAGAAGCATGTATTAAAGCTGATACAGGTGTTGGACCAACCATTGCATCAGTTAACCAAGTTTGCAATGGTAATTGTGCTGATTTTCCAATAACACCAATAAATAATAATATATTAATAATATTAATATCCAAAATATTTTCTATATTAGAAGCATTAGATAAAATATGAATATCTTGAAAATTAAATGTTCCATATACTTTATATATTAAAAATAAAGCAATAATTAAAAAAATATCAGATATACGTGTTAAAACAAAAGATTTAAAAGCACATGCAATATTGTAATTTTTTTTATAATAAAAACCAATTAATAAATAAGAGCATACACTAACACCCTCCCACCCTAAATACATAAATAAAAAATTATCTGCTAATACTAATATTAGCATACTGGCTATAAACAAATTAGTATAGGCAAAAAACCTTGAATACCCTTCTTCTAATCGCATGTACCAAATAGAAAAAACATGTATTAATAATCCCACTCCAGTAACTACACCTAACATGCTTAAAGATAATCCATCTAATACTAAACCAAAGTCAATATTCAGACCATCTATAGAAAACCAGGTCCATAATGACTGCACTAACACGAGTGAACTATCATTAAAAAATTTTATACTATAAAAAACCGTAAGCATAAAAGACAAAAATATTGATACTATACCTATATTAGTAGCATTTTTTTTAGATATTACACCTTGTGTATAAGATAAAAATAAAAAACTCATCAATGGAAATAAAATCACAAAAAACATAATATTCATCCACTCATCTCACTTAACACGTTAATATTTAATGTCTTATAGCGTCTATAAAGACGTAATAATAATGATAAAGCTATACTAGCTTCTGCTCCAGCCAAAGTAATAGCACATATATACATTACTTGACCATCCACTTGTTGCCAATATGAACCGACTATAATCAAAGCCACTCCAACAGCATTTATCATAATTTCTAAGCTAATTAAAATAAATAACAAATTACGACGAACAAAAAGAGACATTAAGCCTAATATAAATAATATTAATGACAAACATAATCCATAAAATAAAGAAATCATCAATTGTTGTCCTCTTAGATATAAATATAAGATATTACTTTATTTTTCATCTAAATATTTTGTATTATCATCTTTTCCGATATGAAATACTACTACCAATGCAGATAAAAGAATCATAGACAATAATTCTACTAATAACAAATATGGGCCAAACAAACTTATGCCAACAAATTTAGAATCTATAACAATAGAATGTATATATTGATCTCTTAAAAATGAAACAACATACAACATTAAAATAAATAAAAAACATGATAATATACCAGGTACAATCCATAATTTATATTTAAAATATTGTGTTTCTTGATGAATAGAATTTTCTCCTGAATTTAAAACCATAATTACAAAAACAAACAATACCATAATTGCCCCAGCATAAATAATAACTTCTAAAGCTCCTATAAAAAAAGCACCTAATGCAAAAAAAATAGTAGATATAGATAACATAGAAATGATTAAATACAGCAAAGCATATATGGCATTTTTCTGAAAAATAACTAATATAGTAGATAAAATAGCGATACAGGAGCTAACATAAAAAACAAATTGCATAAAAACTCCTTATGGTAATAAATTTTTCACGCTGACTGGCTTGTGTTCTCTATCCAGAGAACCTGTTTTTTTTCCTTTAAATGTTACTCCAGAAAAATGATAAAAATTGTAATCTGAATATTTTCCAGGACCGGAAATTAATAAATCTTTTTTTTCATATACTAAATCTTGTCTTTTAAATTCAGCTAATTCAAAATCTGGTATTAATTGAATAGCAGCAGTGGGGCATGCTTCTTCGCATAATCCACAAAAAATACATCGAGAAAAATTAATTCTAAAAAATTCCGGGTACCAACGACCATTGATCATCTCAGATTTTTGTAAAGAAATACAATCCACAGGACAAACAACAGCGCATAAATTGCAAGCAACACAACGTTCTTCATTATCTAAATTACGAGTTAATATTATGCGACCCCGATAACGCGGTGATAATGCAACCGATTCTTCTGGATATAGTTTTGTTTCTGATGGAAAGAATATATTTATACCTATCATATATATACTGCGTATTTGAGTCATAAATCCAATAATAATATTCTTTAAAGTCATAAATAAAATATCTCTTAAGTTGTTTTTAACAATAAAAAGAAAGCAGTTAAAAGCAAATTTAATAGTGTTAAAGGTAAACAAAATTTCCAACCAAATGATAAAACATGGTCATACCGAGGCCTTGGTAAGGATGCTCGAATTAAAATAAAAAGAAAAATAAATAATATAGTTTTGATCATAAACCATATAATACCTGGAAGAAAAGGGCCCATCCAACCACCGAAAAATATGCTTGTTATTAAAGAAGAAATAACTATAATAGAGATGTATTCTCCGATAAAAAATAGCCCAAACTTCATACCAGAATATTCAATATGATAACCATCAGCTAATTCTTGTTCTGATTCTGGTTGATCAAATGGATGCCTATGACAAATAGATAATCCCGCTATAAAAAAAGTTAAAAATCCTAAAAATTGAGGAAATATATTCCATAAATGCTTCTGGCTATTAACAATATCTAATATGTTAAAAGAACCAGATTCTGCTATAACACCCATTAATGATAATCCTAAAAATACTTCATAACTCAGTGTTTGAGCAACAGCACGAACAGCTCCTAATAATGAATACTTGTTATTACTTGACCAACCAGCAAATAAAACTGCATAAACTGATATACTAGCCATCATCAGAAAAAATAATATTCCAATATTTAAATTAATTATAAAAAAAGTTGATGTAAATGGAACAATTGCAATGACTGTAAGTAAAGAAATAAAAGCAATTACTGGTGCTAAAACGAATATACCTTTTTCACTAAATGCAGGCACCCAATCTTCTTTAAACAATATTTTAATCATATCCGCACAAATCTGTAAACTACCAGACCATCCGACACGATTTGGACCATGCCTATTTTGAAAAAAAGCTAGTAATTTACGCTCAACAATGCTCAACATAGCACTAAAAAAAATAATAAAAAACAATATAAATATAACCTTACAAAAAGACGATATAATGGCAAATATATTGGTTTCTAAAAATATCATTGAGTAAATTCCTGTAAATGTTTAATTTTTTTTCCAATGAGTGATATAGGAAAATTTTTTCTTCCTATCGGTAAACCTATTTGTCTATTATTTAAATATTTAGATAGTCGTATTTCTAAACAATAATTGTTATTTAAACAATTAAATTCGACAATAGAATGTTTTTTTAAACCCATTTCCAATGCTTCTTGCATACCAATTAATGCGTATGCTGAAGGTATATTTTTTTGAATTACCGACGAATATTGTGTCATTTCTTCATTACCATAAAGATGATAATAAGGAATTACATACCACTCTTTTGGATCCATAGCTTGATCGAAGGTTAAGTTAAAATATGAATCTACTGGATCGTGTCTATCTTTAAATAAATAAATACCTGAATCATAGTATTTTAAGTTTTTTTCTGTTAATTCCGGAAATTTATTTAACGCTTGAGGGGAATTCCATCCAGGCAACCATACAAATGGAATATGAGATATAGATTGATTTGATTGATTATTTCCTTCCATAGAAAATGCAAACATGCTATGCATATCTTTTGGTTGGGCAATTTCATGCACATCAATATGAGAGCGTAAAGATGTTCGTCCACTATAACGATTTGGAGATCTAGCAATTTTTTGACCATGTATACGTAAAGAAGAATTGCATTCATCTTTCTGTATTTTACTTAAAGCATAGTATTGAGAACTATATGCACTAATAACATCATCTAATTTTAACCAAGACTCTTCAACATTTTTATATTTTGATTTAATAATATGTAACCACTTCCAACTTTCAATAATACAATTTTTTGAATCATAAAAACACGGATCATATACTTGAAAAAATCGCTGAGCTCTGCCTTCAAAATTAACTATTGTACCAGAACTTTCCACAAAACTTTTTGCTGGTAAAGTCAAACCGGATTTTTTATAAGTTTTAGTATAATGACAATCTATAGTTAATATTTTTTCTTTATTTTTTAATATTAAATCACAATAATCTTTTTTCATATGACGATATAAATCATATTCCATAAAAATAATTGCATCTGCTTCGCCAGTTTGAAATTTATTTAACGCACATTCTATTGACATGCCATCAATTAATTTTACTCCTAAAGCATTTGCAGAAGAAGTGACAAAAGATAATCCAATATCATTTACTCTATGTTTTTTTATTGCTTTAGCAATATTAAAAGATGCTTTAATAATAGAAGTACTAAACGAATTAGAACCAGAAATAATCAACACTTTTTTAGAATCCAGCAATTCTTTGGCAATCAACATGGCTTTTTCTTGTAATAAAAGATTTAAATTTAATACTGGTGGTAAATTAGAATCTAATACATGCGCAATAGCACTAACAAAACGCGCTTGATCATGAATAGACCCGTAATAGCTCCATTTTGCAAGATCATCTAATTTTGTTTCATGTGTACTCGTGATATATAAAGAATTTTTAATATTGTCCTCTATATTAACAATAGGAGCAGTATTCCATAAAGGAATATTATATGATTCCACCAAATCTCTTGCCTTTTTTTTCATTGATTGCCGTACTGCTAAAGCCATTCGAGCAGCAGTCTGTGTTATATCTTCCCCTAGAATTAAAACAATATCGTAATTTTCTATCTCTTTTAACGATGGTGTATATATAGAATTATCTTTTAAAATATCTATAATTAATTTAATACATGACGCTTCTTTAATAGTCATACCATGAGAAAAATTTTCTTTTCCAACCAACTCTTTTAAAGAAAAGTTATTTTCTATACTAGATCTTGTAGAGCCAATCCCTATAATTCTACTAAAGCGCTTTAAAAAATTTACTGATAAATTAATAGATTCTGAGAAATTTAATCTTATCTTTTCTCCATTAAAAATTTTAGCTGGTTGTCTAGGTCGATTGTTTAAATTAGTATAAGAATATCCAAAACGACCTAAATCACAAATTAAAAAATGATTAATATTTTTATGATACCTATTTTCTATACGACGCACTTCACCATATCTTTCTCCAATACTAATATTACATCCTATACTGCAATTATGACATATACCTGGTGCATATTGCATATCCCATTTACGATTATATCTTTTAGAATGTGTGTTATCAGTAAAAACACCTGTAGGGCATATCTCAACTAAATTTCCGGAGTGTTCATTATCTAAAACACCATCTTCTACTCTTCCAAAATAAATATTATTATTTGCACCATATACACCAAAATCGGTACCACCAGCGTAATCTTGATAATATCTAACGCAACGATAACATCCAATACATCTATTCATATCATGTTTAATAAAATCACCTAAATACTGATTTTTATGCGTTCTTTTTTTAAATTGATAATTTCTAGTATTATGTTGAGTCATCACTGTCATATCTTGTAAATGACAATGTCCACCCTCCTCACATACTGGACAATCATGTGGATGATTGGTTAATAAAAGCTCAATAATCGTTTTTCGAAATAGTTGAGCTTCTATATTATTAATAGAAATAATACTCCCATCTACAACGGGAGTCATACATGACATAATTAAACGACCTTTATGATCGTTCAAATCACTATATTGAATAACAGCACACTGCCTGCACGCTCCTAAACTACCTAACAGAGGATGCCAACAAAAATAAGGAATATTTAAACCTGCAGATAAACATGCTTGCAATAGATTATATGATGGATCTAAATTAAATTTTTTACCATCTATGTAAACTTGAGCCATAAGAGAATAATTCCACAAACTGGTATTAAAAGAATTGATTATCTAAAGTACATGTTAAATATGTATTTATATAATTGTTATTATATTTTAATTAAAAAAATGGGTGAAAATTATAAGATGCTATCTTTTTATTTATCATACATCTTAATACCCGCTTCAAATTCTGAACGAAAATATTTAATTGCACTATATAAAGGCGCTATTGCTCCCGGTGCATGAGCACAAAATGTTTTTCCTATTCCTAAACTAATACATAATCTCTCTAAAATTTTTATATCATTTTCTTTTCCTATATTATTTTTTAATGTTTTTAATATTTTTACAATCCAAGGCAACCCCTCTCTACAAGGAGTACATAAACCACATGATTCGCGCGAAAAAAAAACTTCAAGATTATATACCAAAGATACCATATTAATATGTTGATCTACAGCCATGGCAATACCCGTACCTAAACGACTACCTATTTTATTAATACTATCAAAATCCATTGATACATCTAAATGATCATGAGTTAAAAATCCAGTTCCCGCGCCACCTGGTTGCCAAGCTTTTAATACCATACCTTTTTTCATACCGCCAGCATAATCTTCTAAAATTTCACGCGCGGTAATACCAAAGGGTACTTCCCATAAACCAGGATTATTAACATGACCTGAAAAACCCATTAATTTTGTACCAGAATCAATACTATTAGATAAATTTTTATACCATCTTACACCATATAATAAAATCGCTGGAATATTACACAAAGTTTCTACATTATTGACACAGGTAGGCTTTCCCCATAAACCAAAAACTGCAGGAAATGGAGGTTTAGATCGAGGATTAGCTCTACGTCCTTCTAAAGAATTAATAAGAGCTGTTTCTTCTCCGCAAATATAACGACCAGCTCCAGTATGAACAATTATATCACAATTAATATCAGTGCCTAGAATATGCAATCCGATATAACCATAATCTCTTGCTTCTTGTATAGCCTTCTTTAATATTTCTTCTGCTTTGATATATTCTCCTCTTAAAAAAATATATGCACGAGAAACATTTAAAGCAAAAGCACTTAATAGAATACCTTCAATTAATTGATGTGGAATTTTCTCTATTAATAATTTATCTTTATATGTACCGGGCTCCATTTCATCTGCATTACATAATAAATAACGCGTTTTAACAGAATCATTCTGAAGCATTAAACTCCACTTTACACCTGTTAAAAAACCAGCACCTCCTCGACCTTTTAAACCGGATTTTTTAATTATAGATACAACACTTTCTGGAGTTTTTTCTTTTAATGTTTTTTGATAAGAAAAATAACCATTTTTACTAATATACTCTTTTATCCATACAGTTTTTTGATCTTCTCTTAACCGCCATGTCAATGGATGAGTTTCTGGAATACGCAAAATTTTTTTCATTGATATGATTCCAGTATATGTATTATTAATTCTGGTGTAACATTATAATATGTATCTTCATTAATCATGATAACTGGACTTTTATCACAATCACCTAAACAACAAACAGGCAATAAAGTAAATTTATTATCTAATGTTGTTTCTCCTGCTCTTATCTTTAAATAATTTTTTAAAAATCGCTCTATTTTTTTATATCCTGTTATATAACAAACTACACTATCACAATAACGAATAATGTTATTACCTATTGGCTGACGAAAAATTTGACTATAAAAAGTTGCCACACCCTCTAATTCACTAGGGTTAATATTTAATATTTTAGAAATAGCAAAAATAGCCTGATCGGACACCCAACCACGTTTTTTTTGCACAATCTTCAAAGCTTCTATGGAGATAGCTCGATTGTTTTCATAATATTTCTTTTGTTCTTCTATTTCATTTTTTTCTGCATTCGTTAAAGTGAATGTAGTACAAATTTCTCTAATATCATGATTTTTTTTTTATACATTATTATCTATCCACGTCTGACATGACAAAATCTATACTACCTAAGTATACGATTAAATCAGAAATAAAACTTCCACGAATTACTGAAGGTATTTGCTGTAAATGTGGAAAACTAGGTGTTCGTATTCTCGTACGGTAACTCATGGTACCACCATCGCTAATTAAGTAGTAACTATTAATACCTTTAGTTGCTTCAATCATTTGAAAACTTTCATTCACCGGCATAACCGGGCCCCATGATACTTGTAAAAAATGAGTAATCATCGTATCAATATGTTGAAAAGTATTATCTTTCAACGGAGGTGTTGTCAAAGGATGATCAGATTTAAAAGGACCATTAGGCATATTTTTTAAACACTGCTCTAAAATAATTAGGCTTTGATAAATTTCTTCTACTTTAATCATTACTCTTGTGTAAGCATCACTAACACCTCCACCTATTGGAACATCAAAATGAAAATTATTATAACCTGAATACGGTCTCCATTTTCTTACATCAAAATCTAAACCAGTAGCACGTAAACCAGCACCTGTAATTCCCCATTTAATTGCATCTTTTTGGTTATATGACGCCACTCCTTTAGAACGGCTGATAAGAATACTATTTTTAAGAGCTACTGTAACATAATATTTTAATCGTTTTGGCATCCATTGAAGAAATTCTTTAAGTAAAAAATGCCATCTTTTCGGAAGATCATTAGCTACACCACCAATACGAAACCAAGCAGGATGCATTCTAGCTCCAGTAATTTCTTCAATTAGATCATAAATTTTTTGACGATCAGTAAAAGCTAAAAAAACTGGTGTCATACAACCTATATCCTGTACAAAAGTAGAAATATATAGAAGATGACTATTAATACGAAATAATTCTGACAACATGACTCGAATGACTTCAACCTTTTCTGGAACGCAAATACCAGATAATTTTTCTATAGCTAATATATATGGCATTTCATTCACACAACCACCGAGATATTCTATACGATCAGTATATGGAATATAACTATGCCAAGTTTGCCGTTCTGCCATTTTTTCAGCACCACGATGGTGGTATCCAATATCAGGTACACAATCTACAATTTTTTCACCATCTAACTGCAATATAATTCTAAAAGCACCGTGGGCAGATGGATGATTAGGTCCTAAATTTAAAAACATAAAATCCACATCTTTATCTCTTCGCTTCATACCCCATAATTCTGGTTTAAATTGTAAACTCCGCATTTCTAAATCTTCTTTTTTTTGATTTAAAAAAAAAGCTTCGGATTCTGTGGCTCGCGCAGAATAATTTTTTCTTAAGGGATGCCCACGCCATGTATGTGGCATAATAATACGAGTTAAATTAGGATGTTTATCAAAAAAAATACCAAACATTTCCCATGTTTCACGTTCATACCAATTTGCATTAGGAAATAAACTTACTAATGTCGGGACATGTAAATTATCTTCTAATAAAGGTATCTTAAGCATAATATCATTATTTCTTTTAACAGATATTAAATGATAAAAAACTGAAAAATCTGCTTTTGGTAAATCATTACGAAATTCACGTAAACGTTCATCTACACCATGTAAATCAAAAAGAAAATTATAAGGATCGGGTAAAGTATATAAAAAATTTCCCATTTTTAATAATAACGAAGCATCTATCCAAACTATAGGAAAACCAGTGCGAGTTACTTGTAAAGTAACAGACTCTTTACCAAAAGCATGAAATAATTTTTGTATTAATGGATCTTGTCTTTTTTTTTCTGTATTTAAAGGAAAATCATTTTTTACTAAATCTATCATATATTTCTCTTTTTTAATGCAAAATAATAAAATTATAATATTTTTATAATAAATTAAGATAATAATATATTACAATCATCATGCGCGTTTCGAAGTGGGAAGATTTACAATAGAAATTCTTTTACTTCTTTTCTTTTTTTTTTCTGATATCATTTTTTTATGATATATACCCTGATCGCCAATAACCCAAGATAGGGGCCGTCTTTCTTCTTGAATTAACTTTTGTAAAAGCGTTATAGCTTGTATGTAAGCTTCTGGTCTAGGAGGGCATCCAGGTATATAAATATCTACTGGTAAAAATTTATCTACACCTTGCACAACCGAATAAATATCATACATACCACCAGAATTAGCACATGCACCCATAGAAATCACCCATTTTGGCTCCAACATTTGATCATACAATCTTTGAATAATAGGAGCCATTTTAATAAATGGTGTACCCGCAATTACCATAACATCTGCTTGTCTAGGAGAAGCTCGTAATACCTCAGCACCAAATCGTGCTACATCGTGTACAGAAGTAAAAGCTGTTACCATTTCTACATAACAACAAGACAATCCAAAATTATATGGCCAAAGAGAATTTTTTCGACCCCAATTAACTAATTTATGTAATAAATTAGTTAATTTTCCCATAAAAATATTTTTTTTAATATATCCTTGAATAGGATCTTCAACATCTTTGTTGGTTTGTCTAGGGTATTTCTGATTACTATCTGTTTTATCAGCTCTGGTTAAAGTATAGTTTTTCATATAAATCCTTATTGATTATTTCAATATTAAATTCATGAAACTTATTGATAAATCTACTCTATTGCTTTATTACGTATTAAATAATATAGTCCCAACAATATTGATATAATAAACATGAAAACTTCAAAAAAACCAACCCATCCTGTTTCACGTATACTAGAAGACCATGCATATAAATAAAGAGCTTCCATATCGAAAATTACAAAAAAAATAGCTACCAAATAAAATTTTACAGAAAAATACAATTTTGTATTTCCAAGAGGTGCAATTCCAGATTCAAAAATAGTATTTTTATATCTAGATTCTGATTTTCCTCCTAATATCCAGCTAAATAACAACATAAACAAACAAAAACCAAAAGAAAAAATTATAAAAGCAAAAAAAGATAAGCATTCAATTATAATTTCTATATTTTTTAACATAAAAAAAATTTTTCCTAAAAATAAATGTATTTAATTAATTTCTTTATTATAAACACAATACCAGAAAATAATTTTAAAACTGTTATAGAAGTTGATAATATTTCATAAAAATCATACTTTTAAACCAAAGTACTTATTATTATGTAAATAAATTACTAACATTCTTTTTTTTTTATTAAACCCTTGATGACCGAAAAAGTGACCCCATCTAATAATCATTCAACATTTTAGATTAATGTAATACTTCACAACTATTATATCGAACTAATCAAAAAAATATCTATAAGTTTAAATACATAAATTTATTAAGATATTAAATTTGGAGAAATTTCCATGGGTAAAATCATTGGTATTGATTTAGGAACAACTAATTCATGTATTGCAATTATGGACGGAAAAAAACCGAGAGTATTAGAAAATGCCGAAGGTGATCGCACAACTCCATCAGTTATCGCGTATACACAAGATGGAGAGGTATTAGTTGGACAACCAGCTAAACGTCAAGCTATTACAAATCCTAAAAATACACTCTTTGCCATAAAACGCCTAATTGGTAGAAAATTTACAGATGATGAAGTACAACGTGATATTAAAATTATGCCATATAGAATTATTAATTCAAACAATGGTGACGCATGGATAGATGTAAAAACTAAAAAAATGGCTCCACCTCAAATTTCTGCAGAAGTATTAAAAAAAATGAAAAAAACAGCAGAAGATTATTTAGGGGAAAAAGTCACAGAAGCAGTTATTACAGTGCCTGCGTATTTTAATGATGCACAAAGACAGGCCACTAAAGATGCTGGGAAAATAGCTGGACTAGAAGTAAAAAGAATTATTAATGAACCAACAGCTGCAGCATTAGCATATGGTTTAGATAAAGAACCAGGTAATAAAACTATTGCAGTGTATGATTTAGGTGGTGGAACATTTGACATTTCTATTATTGAAATAGACAATGTAGATAAAGAAAAAACATTTGAAGTACTCGCCACCAATGGCGATACTCATTTAGGCGGAGAAGATTTCGACAGTCGTTTAATTAATTATTTAGTACAAGAATTTAAAAAAGAGCAGCTAATCGACTTAAGAAATGATCCATTAGCTATGCAGCGCTTAAAAGAATCAGCTGAAAAAGCTAAAATAGAATTATCATCTGCGCAACAAACAGATGTAAATTTACCATATATTACTGCAGATGCTACAGGGCCGAAACATCTAAATATCAAAGTAACTCGTGCAAAATTAGAATCATTAGTAGAAGATTTAATTATACGCTCAATTGAACCACTCAAAATTGCACTGAAAGATGCAGGATTATCCACATCTGATATTAACGATGTCATTCTAGTAGGTGGTCAAACAAGAATGCCTATGGTACAAAAAAAGGTAGCGGATTTTTTTGGCAAAGAACCTAGAAAAGATGTAAATCCAGATGAAGCAGTAGCAGTAGGTGCAGCGGTTCAGGGCGGTGTTCTATCCGGAGAAGTAAAAGATGTTCTACTTTTAGACGTAACACCGTTATCGTTAGGAATTGAAACTATGGGAGGTATTATGACTCCTCTTATCAATAAAAATACTACAATTCCTACCAAACATAGTCAAGTATTCTCTACAGCCGAGGATAATCAATCAGCAGTAACTATACATATATTACAAGGTGAAAGAAAAAAATCCTCAGATAATAAATCTTTAGGACAATTTAATCTAGATGGTATTGAGCCTGCACCACGAGGTACAGCACAAATCGAAGTTACATTTGATATTGATGCAGATGGAATATTACATGTATCTGCTAAAGACAAAAAAACAGGAAAAGAACAAAAAATTACCATTAAAGCATCTTCAGGATTAAATGAAGAAGAAATTAAAAAAATGGTACATGATGCAGAAATTCATGCAGAATCAGATCGAAAATTTGAAGAACTTATAAAAATTAGAAATCAAGGTGATCAATTAATTCATAGTACAAAAAAACAACTCAATGAAAATAAAGATTTTATCGAAGAAACAGATAAAATTAAAATAGAAACAGCACTGCAAGAATTAGAAAAATCACTAAAAAATGATAGTCAATCTGATATTGAAAATAAAATACAACTTCTTTTAAAAGAATCTTCTAAATTTACAGAAATGAATAAAAAAAGATCAGAAGAAAATAAAAATAAAAAACAATCATCTTCTGCTAATAAAGAAGATAATGCGGTGGATGCAGAATTTGAAGAAATCAAAGATCAAAAAAAATCAGAATAATAACTACTACCGTATGTAAACAAGCACGGGCGTAGAAAAAATCTACGCCCGTGCATTTATTTCAAAAGCAGGAAGAATAAGAATGGCAAAAAAAGATTACTATCATATTCTAGGAATTGAAAAAACTGCTGAAGACCGAGATATTAAAAAAGCATATAAAAGATTAGCAATGAAATATCACCCTGACCGAAATCAAGGTGATAAAAAAGCTGAAAGTAAATTCAAAGAAATTAAAGAAGCTTATGAAATTTTAATTAATGAAGAAAAAAGAAACGCATACGATCAATATGGACATGAAGCATTTGAAAATGGTAATTCTGGACATAGTACTCATACCACTTTTACAAGCTCTTCAGATTTTGGTGATATTTTTGGAGATGTATTTGGTGATATTTTTGGTGGGTCTAGAGCACAAAGAGCAAAAAAAGGATCAGATTTATGTTACACCTTAGAATTATCTTTAGAAGAAGCTGTTAAAGGTACAATAAAAGAGATAAAAATTCCAACTTTACAAAAATGTCAAACATGTTATGGTAGTGGTGCAAGTGCAGGCACTAAACCTAATGCTTGCGCTACATGTTATGGAAAAGGACAAATACAAACAAGAAAAGGATTTTTTACCGTACAACAATCCTGCCCTACTTGTCGAGGAAGAGGATCTGTTATTCATCATCCATGCTCATTATGTCATGGACAAGGAAGAATAGAAGCAAGAAAAACATTATCTGTGACTATCCCTCCCGGTATCGATACAAATGATCGAATTCGTCTGAATAATGAAGGGGAAGCTGGAATTAATAAAGCACCTGCAGGCGATTTATACGTTCAAATAAAAGTAAAAAAACATCCTATATTTGAAAGAGAAGATAATAATCTTTATTGTGAAGTTCCCATTAATTTCACTATGGCGGCATTAGGCGGAGAAATTGAAGTACCAACACTAGATGGTCGAGTAAAATTAAAAATACCATCTGAAACACAATCTGGAAAATTATTTAGAGTACGTCAAAAGGGTGTCAAATCTGTTCAAAATAGAAATCAAGGAGATTTATTATGCCGTGTTGTAGTAGAAACTCCTGTAAACCTTAATGAACAACAAAAAAATCTTTTATATGAATTAGGAAATAGTTTTAATGGTTTCCGAGGTGAAAAAAATAGCCCTCGTTCAAAAAGATTTTTTGATGGAGTTAAAAGATTTTTTGACGACTTAACTAGATAAAATATTATAGAGTATTGCTTCTTGAAAAAAATAGAGGCAATACTACTTCTATATTTAAAAATTATCTTGCAAAATAATATTTTTTATTTGATGTGATAAATTAGACTTATGCCGTGCAGCTTTATTTTTGTGAATTAAACCCTTACTTACATGTTGATCGATAATAATTTGCATTTTATAAAACTCGTCCTGTGCTAATTTATGATTTTTAGATAAGATAGCAATCTTTACTTTTTTAATAAAAGTACGAATCATGGATCGACGACTAGCATTGTTTTGACGACGTTTCTCAGATGTAATCGAATCTTTTTTAGATGATTTAATATTTGCCAATGGTAACTCCTAAATATAATTTTTTAAAAAAGAAATAAACTGAAAAAAAACAAAAAATAAATATTATTAGTATAATATAAATTATTAAAATATATTATTTACATATTATACTGAGAAACAATATTTTAAAATGTATACACAGTGTATATCGAACATAAAAATATTAATTTATAATAATCATAAGCAATATTAATATCATATAAACTTGCGTCATTAAAAAACTCTATAAATCTCACCAAATCAGTAAAAAATATAATATGCTAATGATAGCAATCAATATCCGAGCTGTCACTATTAGAATATTTAAAAAAATTATTTTACATCGCTTTATAACATTTCTTATACAGAAGAAAGCATATTTTCAAAAATTATCTATACTTTATCTACTAAATTGAATAATATTTTTATATCTGTGAACGCAAAAGATTTTATCATATATCTATTAATAAAGAAACTTTACACATAAATTTATATTTTTATAAAAAACTTTCGTCTTAGTACTAAAAATCAATAATTTTAATCTGTCAAAAATTTAGAAAAAATATATTTTTTTAAACAATGTCTATAAACTTTCTATACTATTGTAATATTAAAATGCGCATCATACAAAAAATCAAGATATTGTTTTTATAAACTCCACTATTAGACTAAATGTTTTTAATTTATCTATAAGATATTCACAGAAAATTGATTGAGAAAAACATAAGAATATTACCGATTATCTTATTATAAATATGTTATTGAATATAAATATTTTGTGCAATGATAATATATATGTAGAAAAAAATTAAATATTTTGTTAAGTAACTACTTCTCAAGTATATCTAATATTAATTTTTAATTACATTATTTTAGACACCACAGAATATTATTAGTATATTTATTTTTTGTAAAATACATAATAAAAATTTTTTCTTTGAAAATATAAAATAATTAAATTTTTCTTCATATCTATCAACTTTAGTCATTATAACAATAAAGAATAAAACATGAATGATTATAAAAAAACCTTAAATTTACCAAAAACTACATTTTCCATGAGAGGTAATCTTGCCAAAAAAGAACCATTAATATTACAAGATTGGCAAAAAAACAATCTATATACACTAATACGTAAAAAAAAAGAAAACAATAAAATATTTTTTCTACACGATGGCCCTCCGTATGCTAATGGTAATATTCATATTGGACATGCGGTTAATAAAATTTTAAAAGATATTATTATTAAATCAAAAAATTTATCGGGTTTTGATGCACCTTATATACCCTCTTGGGATTGTCATGGTTTGCCTATTGAACAAAAAGTAGAATGCATGCTTGGTCAAGAAAAAGAAAAAATAGATTTTTTACAATTTCAAAAAAAATGTCGTAAATATGCAGAAACACAAGTATGTAAACAAAAAAAAGATTTTATAAGACTTGGTGTTATTGGAGATTGGGAAAATGCACATCTCACAATGGATTTTAAAAAAGAAGCTGAGATAATTAGAACATTATCTAATGTTCTTCATCAAGAGCAAATATATCAAGGATTTAAACCTATACATTGGTGTATAACATGTTGCTCCTCTTTATCTGAAGCAGAATTAGAATATCGTATAAAACAATCAGATTCTATTATAGTAAATTTTATAAATACTGAACATGATCTTATAGAAAAAATATTTGATACAAAAAAATTAAAAAAAAATATTTCTCTACCTATATGGACCACTACACCGTGGACTTTACCAGCTAGTCAGGCTATATCTATTAATCCTGATTTTATATATCAGTTAATAGAAACAAAAAAATATTGTTTTATTTTAGCTCAAGAGTTAGCTGAAAAAATATTACATTCCTTAAATATTTTTAAATGGCAAGTATTAAGTTCAATACAGGGAAAATATTTAGAAAAAATAAAATTTTTACATCCATTTTTAAGAAATGTTTATTTACCTATAATATTAGGAAAACATGTCAAACTAGAAACTGGAACAGGAGCTGTACATACAGCACCAGATCATGGACCAGATGATTATATTGTAAGTAAAAAATATAATATCCACCCTATCAATATAGTAAACAAATCAGGAAATTATATTCAAAATATACACCCAGAATTAGATAATATAAATGTTTTACAAGCTAATTCTTGCATTATAAACATATTAAAAAAAAATCAATCATTACTGCATCATGAATATATAAAACATAGTTATCCTCACTGTTGGAGACACAAAAAACCTATCATATTTAGAGCTACTCCTCAATGGTTTATAAATATAGATAAACAAGAATTAAGAAAAAAATCTCTTGAAATTATTAAAACAGTTTCTTGGATACCTGCATGGGGTCAATCACGAATGTCAGAAATGATCCAGTACAGACCAGATTGGTGTATTTCTAGACAAAGAAAATGGGGAGTCCCGATTTGTATTTTTATACATAAAAAAACAGGAGAAATTCATCCAAATACTCGTTTGTTAATGGAAAAAATAGCACAAAGAATAGAACTAGAAGGAATACAAGCTTGGTGGACAATCGATCTCAAAAAAATATTAGGTGATAATCATAAAGAGTATAGTCAAGTAGTAGATGTATTAGACGTATGGTTTGAATCCGGAAATACTCATACTTCAATCAAATATAAGAATAAAAAATATATTAAAGATTATGCAGATATGTATTTAGAAGGGGCAGATCAGTATAGAGGATGGTTTATGTCTTCATTAATTATTTCTATGTTAATAAAAAAAAAGGCTCCTTATAATGAAGTATTAACTCATGGTTTTGTAATAGATCAAAATGGACTCAAAATGTCTAAATCCATTGGCAATACTCTTAGTCCAAATGATATTATAAAAACACTAGGAGCAGATGTATTAAGACTTTGGGTCGCTTCATCCAACTATTCTGGAGATATTTCGATCTCTCATGACATATTAAAACGGTCATCAGATACATATAGAAGAATCAGAAATACTGCACGTTTTATGCTTGCTAATATACATGATTTTCATCCAAATCAAAACATTATTACTAAAGAAAAAATGATTTATTTAGATAAATGGGCTATAGGACAAGCAAAAAAAGTACAAGAACAAATAATAAATTTTTATAATTCCTATAATTTTCATTCTGTTATAAAACGTATTATGTATTTTTGCTCAATTGAAATGGGATCTTTCTATCTTGATATTATAAAAGACAGACAATATACTTTAAAAGAAAACAGTCTTGAAAGACGCAGTTGTCAAACAGCTATATATTACATAATAAATGCTCTTGTTAGGTGGATCGCCCCTATACTGTCTTTTACTGCACATGAAATCTGGAGTCACCTGCCCAATAATAATTCTTCATATGTTTTTACAGAAGAATGGTTTGACAAACTTTTTTATTTAGATGATAACCACAATTTAAATCATTCATTTTGGAATGAATTAATTGATATTAAAAACGAAATAAATAAGTTTTTAGAAGAAGAAAAAAAAAATAAATATATTAATAATTCATTAGAAACTTGTATCAGTATATATGTTAATTCTGATCTAGAAAAAAAATTAAATCTTTTGGGAAAAGAACTAAAATTTATATTCTTAACATCCGAAGTAACAGTGAAAAAATATGAACAAGCACCAATAAACGCAAAAAAAAGCGAAAATATTCCTAGTCTTAAAGTAAAAATAAAAAAAAGCGAAAATTTAAAATGTCCAAGATGTTGGCATCATGCTATTATTTCAAACAAAAACAGCAAAAATAATCAAATTTGCTCAAGATGTCTATTGAATACAGTAGGATGCGGTGAAAAAAGAAAATTTTTATAATAAAAAAAGATATAGTTGGATATATATAGTTATTATTATATTTTTTGCTGATATTTTTAGTAAATATTGGATATTCAAGCATTTTTCTTTGTATCAAATCAAAAAAATATTTTTTATATGTAATATTTTTTATGTGCATAACTATGGTGCTGCATTTAGCCTATTATCAAACCAAAATGGATGGCAAAAATGGTTATTCTCTTTAATTAGTATCATTACGATATTAAATATGATATATGTCAATATTACAGAGCAAAAAAAAAACGATATTATATCATATTCCTTTATTATCGGTGGTGCCATTGGAAATTTATTTGATCGTGTATTTTATGGATGTGTTATAGATTTTATTGATTTACACATTGATGGTTATCACTTTGCAACATTTAATATAGCAGATTTAAGTATTTTTATAGGCGTTACTATAATCATAATGAAAAAATATGTTAATAATAAAAAATGATATCTATACTTTTTTTATCGCTGTAAACACATTTTATAAAATCCATGTATAATATACTATACAAAAAAATAATTTAAAATATTAAACAAGGGAAAAATGAATAAAACAAAACAAAAAAAAACTCGTATCGCCATTGCTGGAGCCATGGGTCGAATGGGAATCACATTAATTAAAGAGATACAAAAAAATAAAAATACAATATTAAGCGCAGCACTAGTACTAAAAAATAATCCATTTATTACAAAAGATATAGGCGAGATAATTGGTATAGGAAGAGTAGGAGTGTTAATAAGTGATACATTAGATGAAAAACAACATGACTTTGATGTATTAATCGACTTCACAAAATCTAGTAGTACATTAAAATATTTAAAACAGTGTAGTATGTTAAAAAAAAATATTGTTATTGGTACTACTGGTTTCTCTCAAGAAGAAAAAAGCATAATTCAATCATATTCAAAAAAAATAGCTATTGTTATGTCGTCTAATTTTAGTATAGGTATTAATTTACTATTACAGTTAGTTCAAAAAACTACTGAAACTATAGGAGATAAATCTGATATTGAAATTATTGAATATCATCATCGTAATAAATTAGATGCACCTTCAGGAACTGCATTATCTATAGGAGAAGCAATTGCGAAAGTCATGAATTGGGACTTAAAAAAACAATCTATTTACTCACGAGAAAAAAATAAAAAAATAAGAGAACAAAATAAAATTGGATTTTCTACTATACGTGCAGGCGATATTATTGGTAAACATACTGTTATGTATGCTAGTGATGGAGAACAAATTAATATCACACACATTGCTTCTAATAGACATGCCTTTTCTAAAGGCGCTATTCAAGCAGCAATATGGCTACATCAAAAAAAAATAGGATTGTTTAATATGGAACATGTATTATCTTTCTAATAAATATCTATACTATTTATTTTAAAAAATTTTTTATAAATTAATTAACATAAAATATATTTTTATTAATACAAACCTTTATTAATTATTACAAAATAAATACTTAGGATGTTAATAGACAAAAATATTAATTTTAGTTAAAGTGTTATACATAACATAGCAGTAATAAATTTCTTCTTAATAATAAAAAAAATAATTTATTTAATGGGGGATCTTTTGGAGAAATCAGCAGTACTTGTTTTAGAGGATGGAACTAGATTTCATGGAAAATCTATTGGAGCACCAGGGACTACAATAGGTGAAATTGTTTTTAATACATCAATAACTGGATACCAAGAAATCATTACTGACCCTTCTTATTCACATCAAATAGTCACATTAACTCATCCTCATATCGGTAATATCGGTACAAATTCATATGATGAAGAATCTTCTAAAATATATATAAAAGGGCTTATTATTCGTGATATGTCACCTATACCAAGCAATTTTCGTAATCAAAAAAGCTTTTCAGATTACTTAAAAGAAAATAATATTGTTGCTATATCAGACATTGATACAAGAAAACTTACACGTATTTTAAGAACTAACGGTTCTCAAAATGGATGTATTATAGAAGATAAAAAAGAAAATTATATTATAGCACAAACACACGCAAAAAATTTTTTAAATTTACAAGGATTAGATTTAGCTAAGGAAGTAACTACTAAAAATATTTATAATTGGAATCAAGGTACATTTAATTTTAATAATGCTAATATACCTATAAGAACAAAAAAAAATTTTTTATTTCATGTTGTAGTATACGATTTTGGCGTCAAAAGAAATATATTACGCATGCTAGTGGATAGAGGCTGTTATTTGACTGTAGTACCGGCTAAAACCAATCCTCAAAAAATATTAAAATTATCACCACATGGAATTTTTCTATCGAACGGACCTGGTGATCCCAGACCTTGCCAGTACGCTATCGAAGCAATTCAATATTTTTTAAAAATTAATTTGCCTATTTTTGGTATTTGTTTAGGGCATCAACTTCTTGCATTAGCCAGTGGTGCAAAAATAAAAAAAATGAAATTTGGACATCATGGCGGAAACCATCCAGTGAAAAACATTAAAACAAACCGTGTTATTATTACATCTCAAAATCATAGTTTTACAGTTGATACAAAGAATATGCCAGATAATATTGATATTACACACCGATCTCTTTTTGATGGAACATTACAAGGACTTGCCTTAAAAAACAAAAATGCATTTAGTTTTCAAGGACACCCAGAAGCAAGTCCTGGACCACATGATGCATCATCTTTATTTGATTATTTTATTAAATTAATGATTAATCAACACAATCATACTAAAGTATGAATTAGAGAAGAAAATGCCCAAATCTACTGATATAAAATCTATTTTAATTCTTGGAGCTGGACCAATTGTCATTGGTCAAGCATGCGAATTTGATTATTCTGGCGCGCAAGCATGTAAAGCGTTAAAAGAAGAAGGTTACAAAATAATCTTGGTGAATTCCAATCCCGCTACAATCATGACAGATCCTGATATGGCTGATATCACATATATTGAGCCTATTCATTGGAAAATAGTTGAAAAAATTATCCAAAAAGAAAAACCAGATGCATTGCTACCTACTATGGGTGGTCAAACAGCTTTAAATTGTGTATTGGAATTAGATTTAAAAGGAGTGCTAAATAAATTTAATGTTAAAATAATAGGTGCTACTATTAATGCAATTCAAAAAGCTGAAAATAGAAAATTATTTGAACATGCAATGAATAAACTGAAGTTAAATACAGCAAAATGTGGTATTGCAAATAACATAAAAGAAGCATTTTCTGTATTACAGGATGTAGGATTGCCATGCATTATACGACCTTCATTCACTATGGGAGGGCATGGAGGTGGTATTGCATACAATAATGAAGAATTTTCAGATATTTGTGAAAGAGGATTAAAATTATCGCCTAATAAAGAACTTTTAATTGATGAATCCCTTATTGGTTGGAAAGAATATGAAATGGAGGTTGTACGAGATAAGAATGACAATTGTATAATCGTATGCTCCATTGAAAATTTAGATCCAATGGGAATTCATACTGGCGATTCTATTACAGTAGCTCCTGCACAAACTTTAAGTGATAAAGAATATCAAATTATGCGAAATGCTTCTATGTCTATTTTAAGAGAAATAGGTGTAGAAACTGGAGGATCTAATGTACAATTTGCAATTAACCCTAAAAATGGACGTATGATTGTAATTGAAATGAATCCTAGAGTATCTCGTTCTTCTGCATTAGCTTCTAAAGCTACAGGATTTCCAATCGCTAAAATAGCAGCAAAACTAGCAGTAGGATACACGTTAGATGAACTTGCTAATGATATTACCGGTAATAATACTACGGCATCATTTGAACCATCTATAGATTATATAGTCACTAAAATTCCTAGATTTAATTTTGAAAAATTTCCTGGTTGCAACGATCGATTAACAACACAAATGAAATCTGTTGGTGAAGTCATGGCTATAGGACGCACCTTTCAAGAATCTATACAAAAAGCAATACGTGGTTTAGAAGTCGGTTACACAGGTTTCGAATCACTAATATCTTTTAATGATTCAAACGATTTTCTAAAGAAAATAAAATATGAACTGAAAAATGCTGGAGCTGAAAGACTTTGGTATATTGGAGATGCTTTTCGTACTGGAATGTCTATCAATGATGTATTTGAATTAACTGCTATTGATCCTTGGTTTTTAACGCAAATTAAAGAAATAATTGATTTAGAAAAAAAAATTATAAACAATAAATTTATAGGACTTACTACTAATTTTCTTTATTTTATTAAAAGAAAAGGCTTTTCTGATCTTCGTATAGCTAAATTAACACATAAAACAGAAAAAGAAATCCGACAACTACGATATAAGTTTAAATTGCACCCAGTATATAAAAGAATTGATACTTGTTCAGCTGAATTTTCTACCGAAACAGCATACATGTATTCTACATGGGAAGACGAATGTGAATCCAATCCTCATGTGAATACAAAAAAAATTATTATATTAGGCGGTGGACCTAATAGAATAGGTCAAGGAATAGAATTTGATTACTGCTGTGTTCACGCGGCACAGGCATTAAGAAAGGATGGATTTGAAGCTATTATGATCAATTGTAATCCAGAAACGGTATCTACAGATTATGATATTTCAGATCGATTATATTTTGAACCAATTACATTAGAAAATGTATTAGAAATTGTACGTATTGAAAAACCTATTGGAATTATTATTCAGTATGGTGGGCAAACGCCTTTAAAACTAGCGCAATCTTTTAAGGAAGAAGGAATTCCTATTATTGGAACAAAACCAGATGCAATTGATCAAGCAGAAAATCGTGATCGTTTTCAAAAAATTGTTACTCAATTAAATTTAAAACAACCTTTCAACGCAACCGCGCTTACATTAGAAGAAGCGCATAAAAAAGCTAATAAGATAGGTTATCCTATCATGATTAGACCATCTTATGTATTAGGTGGAAGAGCGATGGCAATTATTTATGAACCATATAATCTTGATAATTATTTTAAAAATGTTTTACAAAAAAATAATAAAATACCTGTCTTGTTAGATCAATATTTAGACTATGCTAAAGAAGTAGATGTAGATGCTATTTGTGATGGTGATAACGTTTTAATTGGGGGTATTATGGAGCATATTGAACAAGCCGGAATTCATTCCGGAGATTCCGCATGCTCTTTACCAGCTTACACATTAAATAAAGAAATACAAAATGAAATTAGAGAACAAGTAAAAAAATTAGCATTTGCATTATCTGTAAAGGGATTAATGAATGTACAATTTGCTATTAAAAATAACAAGATATATATCATTGAGGTTAATCCTAGGGCGGCACGTACAGTTCCATTTGTATCAAAAGCTACTGGATTAGCTCTTGCAAAAATAGCCGTACGTGTAATGTGTGGAAAAACATTATTAGAACAAGGTTTTATTGAAGAGATTATTCCACCATATTTTTCTGTAAAAGAAGCTGTTCTACCTTTTGATAAGTTTCAAGGTGTTAATCCCATATTAGGACCTGAAATGCGTTCTACAGGTGAAGTCATGGGAATTGGAAAAAATTTTTCTGAAGCATTTTCAAAATCTATGTTAGGTGCACATACAAATATAAAAAAATATGGACGTGTTCTTCTTTCTGTAAGGGATAATGATAAAGATAGAATAATACATTTAGCAATACAACTTAAAAAAATAGGATTTAAAATAGATGCCACTAAAGGTACATCTATAGCATTAAAAAAATCTGGAATAAAATCTAGATTAGTAAATAAAGTACATGAAGGTCGACCACATATTGAAGATCGAGTAAAAAATGGAGAGTATACGTATATAGTAAATACTACATCTTGTGATCAAGGCATAAAAGATTCTCAATTAATTTGTCGTAGTGCTCTACAATATAAAGTTCATTATGATACTACCATCAATGGTGCTTTTGCAACAGTGATGGCTTTAAACGAAGATCCAATCAAAAATATAAGATCACTACAAGAAATACATAAAAAAATAAATGTGATATATAAAAAAATATAACATATTTAATTTTTTAAAATACATATTATAAATATGATATTATTTATATTAAACAGCAATTCATAAGAATATTTTATATAAAATGAACATTAGCTTGATTGCGGCTATTACTAATAATCGTGTAATAGGAAATAAAAATATAATTCCTTGGCATATCCCAACAGATTTACAATGGTTTAAACGACATACAATATATAAAAGCATTATTATGGGTCATAATACCTGGAAATCCATTGGAAAACCACTTTTAATGCGAAAGAACATAGTTCTTAGTCATCAAAAAATTCAACACAAAGGAATAATATGGGCAAATTCTATATCTAATGCTATTCTGTCTGCAGAATTAAATAAAGAGATAATGGTAATTGGTGGTCAACAAATATTTCAACAAATGTTATTTTATGCAAATAAATTATATTTAACTCATATAGATATAGATATTATTGGTGATACATATTTTCCTCAATATAAATTATGTTCATATTGGAAAATATTATTTCAACAACATTTTTCTAAAAATAAAAAAAATCCTTATAATTACTATTTTGAAATTTTATCAAGATAAATTTTTTTAAAAAAATAAAAATAATACTTTTAAATCAAGTATTATTTTTTATTAGATTGAAAAAAATATTTTTTATCTTCCCATCTTATCATAGCCAATTCCCCACCCCAACAACAACCATAATCTAAAGGATAAAAAGGATGCAAAACACGAGTATTCTTTAATGAAGACCAATGCCCAAAGAATATAGAATATTCTTTAGATATTTTTTTTTTCATTAAAAACCATGGTTGTAAAGGTTTTTTTGCAAAACATGGAATCTCTTTGCAAGTAAGATCTAGCTGTCCGTTGGGATAACAATACCTCATCCGTGTCAAAACATTAATACTATATTGCAATTTTTCTAATGGTGTTAAGTTTAATTGCCAATGCATGACATTGTTATTATACATGGATTCTAAAAAAACTATATAATCTTGACTAGATAAACACTCTTCAATACCTTTAGCACAAGATTTCGCTGTACTTACATCCCAATACGGACTAATGCCGGCATGTGACATAATAATTTTTCGATCTTCATCAATTTGTAAAAGTGGTTGATGACGTAACCAATGCATTAACATCTCGCTATCCTTTGAGAAAAAAAAATCATTAAATGCATTTTCCTTTTTATTTTGTCTTTTACCAAAAAATACTGAAATTAAATTTAAATCATGATTACCCAATACTATTTTAGCATGATCTTGCAATGAATATAAATAACGTAATACTTTGATAGAATCCGGACCTCTAGCAACTAAATCTCCAGCAATCCATAAATAATCTTTTTTTGCATTAAAATTCGCTTTCTTTAAAAGAAGCATAAGTTGTGTATAACAACCATGAATATCACCAATAAAATACGTGCTCATATTTTTACATTTAATTTAAAATAAAAAATTTTTAAAAATCTTCTAAGATTTTTTACTAGACAAGTAATTAGCCATTTGGCAATATTGTACTACTGATATATTTTCCGCTCTTGATGTTGGATCAATACCTAACTTTATCAATCTTTTTAAGGAAAATACACTTTTTAAACTATGACGCAACATTTTTCTTCTTTTCTGAAAAGCTATTCTTGTAAGATTACTTAACATATTTATGTCCTGTACATAAATAGTATAATTCTTACGAGGCATCAAGTTAATAAATACGGAATGCACTTTGGGAATAGGAAAAAATGATTTTGGTAAAACTTGAAAAATCATTTCTATATTACAATAATACTGTGCCAATATACTCAAACGACCATATTTTTTACTTCCTGGAATTGCTATCAAACGCTGCGCTACTTCTTTTTGAATCATAAAATTCATATCTTTAATATTATTTATATAATTAAATAAATTAATAATTAAAGATATAGAAATATTATAAGGCAAATTGCCAAAAATTCGCATTAATCTTTTTTCTTTATTAAATAACTTAAAATAATTAAAATTTAATGCATCCTGATTAAAGATAATTAATTTTTTTAAAAATTCAGAACCATTTAATAATTTTAATAAATGCGCATCTATTTCAATAACAATTAAAGAATCTACTATTTGACATATAGGCTTTGTCAATGCGGCTAATCCAGGCCCAATTTCTACTAGCAATTCATTTTTTTGGGGATCAAGAAATTTTATAATCTTATTTATGATAGTTTTATCAATAAGAAAATTTTGACCAAATTTTTTTAAAGGTAAACAATTCTTATATCTGTTTTTACTCATGTATTTATAATCATTTTATTCAAATAGACACATCATACAAAAATAACTATATTAAAAAAATATTTTTTGAAAGATATAGAAATGTTTGCCGTTATTGTATTATCGATACATATGATAATCGCACCAGTTCCTTAATCCATTGTTCTCTTGCGGTAGTAATTTTATATTTCAATAAGATATTATAAGCTTTATTTTTTTCTATTAAATAGCATGTATTGACTTTGCGTTCATTTAATTTTTTAAAAATATGCCAACCGATATTAGATTGAATAGGTGAGGTAATTTTATTGTTTTTTAAATGAATTACAATTTTCTTAACATTGTTATCGAGTGCATCATATAATATCCAACCGAGATCACCTTTTTTATTAGATATATTTTTATGATTAGAAAAATTTTTTACAACATAATTAAAGTTATATATTCCTTTTTTTAATTTTTTATATATATGAAAAATATTTTTTTTAATAATTTCATTTTTTATAATAGGTGAAAATGGCATAAAAAATTGTTGTAAATGACATTCTGTTATAATATTTTTTTTGGGAGTTTCAATATCATGAATTTTTAATATATAAAATCCATTTTTTTCTAAAAAAGGACCTAATATATCACCTTTTTTTATTATATTTAAAGAATTTGAAAATTTTTTTTGTAAATCAAAAAAACTAATCCATGATAAATTTCTTGCTAAAAAAAAATTATTATTTTTTATACATTTTCTATATAAATCTTCATATCTATAACCATTATTAATTTTTTTTATTATACTTTCAGATAAAAATTGAGTATTATATACATTATTTTTAATATTTTTATCCAAAAATGGTATAAATATATAACTTACATTTATTTTTTTGTGCTTATTTTGCTCCTCAAGAAAATACGAAAAAAAATGATTTATGTCTTTTTCTGTAATATTAATATTTTTATATAACTCATTTTCTTGAAGAATTTGAATGATTAATGCTTTTTTAATATTATTACGATAATCGTCATATTTAAAAAAACTATTTTTATTAGTAAATAAGATGTTATTTTTTAATTCTATTAAACTGATTTTCTTTTGCAAAGCAATATTTTCTATTACTTGATCCACTTGGGCATCAGTAACGGTAATATTTAAATCCTCTGCTTTATCTAATAAAATATTTTCTAAAATTAATTTTCGGATCACTTTTTCTCTTAAAATATTTTCTTTAAAAAAATCAGTACTATTTTCTTTTTGTTGTTGGAGAAAAAAAAGAAATTTTTTTATGTCGCTGTTCAATATAATTCTATTATTAACAATAGCAACAATCTTATCTGTAACTATAGCATATACAGAAATAGAATAAATATTTAAAAAAATAGCAAGTATTAAAAAAATCCATATTTTCATTATCAATCTTCTTTTGTACATGTAATTTTTATAAAACTATTATTGTATACATTACTGATTAATATTCTAAGTATCAATTAAATATTTTTATAAAATAAAATTAAAAAATTTTTCTTGAGGTTATTTTAAAAATTATATAGAGTATAATATATTTTTGTAAATCATTCATAATAAATATAAAAATTACATAAAAAATTTAATTTTAAATATAATGAGACGTTATGGACTCCTGGCTGACTTCTTTAGTAACATATTCGTTTACTTGCTCTTTATTTATAGTAGGCCTAGTATCTTTTTTAGAATCGCTTGCTCTAGTGGGATTATTACTACCAGGTGTAGTGTTTATGACCACATTAGGTACATTAATAGGAGATGCTAAATTATCTTTTTATCCAGCTTGGATGGCCGGTACAGTAGGATGCTTATTAGGAGATTGGGTTTCATATTATCTTGGTTTATATTTTAAAGACTGGTTACATAACTTAAAGTTTTTAAAAAAACATCAAATATTACTTGATAAAACAAAACATATATTAAGCAAACATAGTTTGATCACAATTCTAATTGGTCGTTTTGTGGGGCCAACTAGACCCCTAATTCCAATGGTTGCGGGTATGTTAAAGCTTCCTTTAAAAAAATTTATATCACCCAATATTATTGGCTGTATATTATGGCCTCCTATATATTTTTTTCCAGGCATTGTTACGGGTATAGCGATTAACATACCAGATAACCCTCAAAACGATTATTTTAAATGGTTTTTATTGATTATTTCACTTACTATATGGTTGGGCATATGGTTAACATCAAAATGGTGGAAAGCAAGCAAAGATAATACAACTTCTTTTTTTACAAAGAAAAAATTAGGATGGATATCTATTATAATATTATCATTTGGATTAACCAGCTTAATAGCTATGCAATTTCATCCTGCAATGTTTGTTTTTAAAGATCTTTTTATGCGCATCTTAAAACTATAAAATATTAATATTTAAACGTACATAAAATCAATGTGCAATAATCGTGATTTGAATGCATGACGCTGAATAGCCTGCACTTTAACGATGTTTTTATGATGATCAATGATTAAAAATAAATTTTCTTTAAAAAATTCTATTTTTTTTTGTAAATTAAATACACTATTATGATCTAATTCAAGCGCAACAGAACATTTGTTTAGACCATACAAAATACCAGGAAATTTATTATTTGTGCGTAGCCGTCTGCTAATGCTTTTACCATTTTCTTTTTTATGTGTTGCATAAATCGTTAACATAATATATTCCTTCTGATAAAATAATTGTATTACTATTTTTGTGATCTTAACCAGAAAATTTCATCTTCCCATATTTTAGAATTTTTTGTTTCTAATATCATGGGAATATCATAGAAAATTTTATTTTGTATTATCCACTTAAAAGCCGATGTACCAATTTTACCAATTCCTAAATTTTCATGACGATCAACTCGACTCTTAAATTCTTTTTTAGAATCATTTAAATGTAAACCTTTTAAATATTTAAAACCAATAATATTATCAAATTTTTTAAACGTATTCTCACAGTCTTCTTCTGTTCTTAAATCATATCCTGCAGCAAATAAATGACAAGTATCAAGACATATTCCAATTCTAGAATGATCATTAATTTTATTAATAATATGCGATAAATGTTCAAAACAATACCCAACATTAGTACCCTGTCCAGCAGTATTTTCTATTACAGCAATAACATTGTCGGTATTTTTTAAAACAAGATTAATAGAGTCCGAAATACGATTTAAACACGTTTTCTCACTGATCATATGTAAATGACTACCTGGATGAAAATTCAAAAACATTAAACCCAATTGACTACAACGATTTATTTCATCTCTAAAAGACATGCGCGATTTAGTTAATAAATGATCTACAGGATGTCCTAAATTAATTAAATAACTACCATGTGGTAAAATTTGATGAGGTTGAAAATTATATTTTATGCAATTCTTTTTAAAATTTTCTATAGATTGAGGATGTAACGCAGCGGCATGCCATGTTCGTTGGTTATGAGTAAAAAAAGAAAAAGCAGTACCAGTAATTTGAAAAGCACGCGATACCGCTTTATCTACACCACCAGATGAACTTACATGAGCGCCGATATATTTCATATAGTATTTTCCCTTCGAACATTTTTTATTAAGAAATTATCATATATTTTACATATTTTTATAAACTATTAATGTAATTAAGATATAAAATTAATAAAAATTTTTATATAATTTATAGAGTAACATTAAATTAGACGTATTCTTATAAAAAATATTTAAAAAAATAGAATAAGATTTTTAAAAATATTGTATTTTTTTATTAAATAAAAATATAATACTAAAATTATAATTTTTTATGATATTTTTATGCATAAAATATTCTAAAATTTTTATAAATCCTAATTATTAGTATAAAAATTTAACCATAAAATAATATAGATACATTATATTCAAAAAAAATTGTTTTTAAATAGATTATTTTAAAAAAATATTTTGATCTTTTCAGATAAAAATGATATTTATTTTAATATATACATAAATTTTTTAGATGTAATTTCATAACAATATTTTTGAAAATAAAATAGATTTTATTTAATTTTAAAATAAAAATTTTTATATATTTATAATTTTATATGCAAAATAAAAAATAAAAAATTTAATTCATAATTAATATCATAATAATTTCTAATTACAAAATCGATATTAGTTTAATAAAATGAGTCTAATCATGAAAAAAATTTATCACAATACTTTTTGTAATATAATTTTAAAATTACAAAAATATTGGGCTAAAAAAGAATGTACTGTATTTCAACCAATAGATTTACCAGTAGGTGCTGGTACATTTCATAATAAAACTTTCTTGGGCACTATTGGTCCCGAGCCAATTAAAGCTGTATATACACAGTCATGTCGGCGTCCTACTGATGGAAGATATGGACAAAATCCTAATCGATTGCAACATTACTATCAACTACAAGTTATTATCAAACCACCACCAGAAAATATTCAAAATTTATATTTAGAATCACTAAATTTATTGAATATTAATAATAAAAATAACGATATACGTTTTGTAGAAGATAATTGGGAAAATCCAACATTAGGAGCTTGGGGGATTGGATGGGAGATATGGTTGAATGGAATGGAAATTACTCAATTTACTTATTTTCAGCAAGTAGGTGGTTTAGAATGCTCACCAGTGACTGTAGAAATCACATATGGGCTTGAAAGAATTGCTATGCATATGCAAAATAAATCTAATGTATATGATATTATTTGGGATAAAACAAAAAATAATACCATTACTTATGGTGATATTTTTTATGAAAACGAAATTGAACAATCTCAGTATAATTTTCAATACTCCAATACTTCTTTTTTACTAGACAGTTTTGAAAAATACTTACTAGAAGCACAGCGTTTATTACAATTAAATACACCGTTATTATTAGTAGCATATGAAAAAATAATACAATCCAATCATATTTTTAACTTATTAGATGCACGTAAATTAATATCTATTAATGAACGTCAAAATTATATTTTAAGAATTCGATCATTAACAACAGAGGTAGCAAAAAAATATCTCAATATAAGAGAAAAAATAAATTTTCCATTATGTCATAAAAAAAATAGAGAATGAAATGACAAAAAACATCTTTTTAACAGAAATTGGTATTGAAGAACTTCCTGCAAAAATTTTACATGACATAGCCTGTGCTTTTTATCAAAACATAATTCATGAACTACATGAATATAATATTTTATATGAAAAAGCAGAATGGTTTGCTACCCCAAGAAGGTTGTCAATAAAAATAAAAAATATTGATGTTTCAGAAAAAATAACCTTAATTAATAAGAGAGGTCCTTCAGTATATAAATCTTTCGATAAAAATGGATTCCCAACACAAGCTGCACGTCGATGGGCGGAGAATTGTAATATTAATATTAACCAAGCTCATAGATTAAAAAATGAAAAAGGTGAGTGGCTGATATATCAAATCAAAAAAAAACAAAAATCTACTACACTATTATTGCCTGATATCATAGAAAAATCACTGAAAAATGTTTCTATTACACATACTATGAGATGGAAGGATAATATTTCTAAGTTTTGTAGACCTATTCGAAATATTGTTTTATTATTAGATGACAAAATATTACCAGGAAAAATATATGGATTAAATTCTAGCAATTATATTTATAATCATATTTGTGACAAAGAAAAAAAAATACGAATTCAAAATGCTAAACAATATCCAGCAATATTATTTAATACGTATAACATTATAGCTAATTATCAAGAAAGAAAAAAATTTATTCAAAAAAACATTCAAAAAATAGCATGCACAGTTAATGGTCTAATAAAAATTAATACATTATTAATAAATGAAGTCACTTCACTAGTCGAATCTCCAACTATTTTTCTAGGAAGTTTTCAAAAAAAATTTCTTACAATACCTACAAAAATATTAGTATACACTATAGAATATTATCAAAAATGTTTTCCAGTATATAATATACAAAAAAAAATTATGCCGTATTTTGTATTAGTTTCTAATACTTACAGCCAAACATCATCAAATATTGTTTCTGGTAATGAAAAAGTGATGCATGCACGTTTAGAAGATACTGAATTTTTTTTTAAAAAAGATAAAAAAACAAAATTAATAGAATATCTTAATTTACTCAAAAAAGTAATTTTTCAAAATAATCTTGGAACATTATATGATAAAACTATTCGCTTACAACTATTAGTGCAATGGATTTCGCCTTATAATAAGGCCAATATAAATGATTCTTTTCGTGCAGCTACATTATCTAAATGTGATTTACTGACTAATATGGTAAGTGAATTTAAAGAACTAAAAGGTACGATAGGAATGTATTATGCATTAGAAAATGGAGAAAAAAAAGATATTGCACTTGCTATTAAAGAACAATATTTACCTTCTTTTTCCGGTGATAATTTACCATTGACAAATATAGGATGTTCTCTTTCAATTGCTGATAAAATAGATACTTTATCAGGTATGTTTATAATCAAAAAAATTCCTACATCAGATAAGGATCCGTACGGATTAAGAAGATTGGCTATAGGTATAATACGTATCATTATACATAATAAAATACCATTAGATTTAAAAAATTTAATTCATCACAGTGTCAAACTATATGAAAAAAAAAATCATTATATGACAATATATGATGATATTTTAAATTTTTTTATGATAAGATTATTCAATTGGTATCAAGAAAAAGGATATAGTATTCAAGTAATTAAATCAGTATTATCGTATAAATTAACTATTCCTATAGATGTGCACAATAGAATACAAGCTATAGATTACTTTAAAAAATTAAATTCTTCTAAAAATATTCTATTATCTATGAAAAGAATTTCTAATATTTTGGAAAAAAATAATGAAAATATCACGGACAATATAAATATTTCTATTTTCCAAGAAAAAACAGAAAAAATATTATTTGAAAAAATAATTAATTACTCTGAACATTTTCAACATCTTGCAAAATCTTATAAATATCAAGAAATATTACTTAAAGTATGCGAATTAGAATTGTATATACATAACTTTTTAGACACTATAAAAATTTTACATTCTGATTATAAAATACGTATAAATAGATTAAATTTATTAAATTTAATAAAAAATATGTGTTTTAAAATCGCTAATTTTACGTATTTATATTAATATAATATAAACATTATTCATAATAAAAAATTATTATATATTTGAATAAATTTAAAGGTTTAGTATTCAACATAAATATATTCAAAAAAATTTATATATATTTATGTATAAATTTATAATTTTATTATTTTATATAGACATATTTTTTTTTTGAGAATAAAAATTTTTTATAAATTCATTAAATATATTTTTTTTTATTGCATTCCTAATATTAAACATTAATGTATGATAATAATATAAATTATGAATTGTATTTAAACGAGAACCCAGCATTTCATTACAAGAATCAAGATGATGTAAATAAGAACGGCTATAATTTTTACAAGTATAACAAAAACATTTTTTATCTAAAGGTGATAAATCATTCTTATATTTTGAATTCCTAATTTTAATAATACCATTAGTAACAAATAAGTATCCATTTCTAGCATTGCGAGTAGGGATCACACAATCAAACATGTCTATACCTCTTTTTACTGATTCGATCAAATCCTCCGGTTTTCCTACGCCCATTAAGTACCTTGGTTTATTTTTTGGTATTTGCGGACATACATGATCTAAAATACTATAAAGTTCTTTCTTTGATTCTCCTACAGCTAAACCCCCTACAGCATATCCGTCAAATCCTATATTGATTAATGCTTTAATAGAAATATCACGTAAATGTTTGTGAATACCTCCATGAATAATACCAAATAATAAATTCTTATTTTTTTTTGCATCAAAAAAAATACGGCTTTTTTTTGCCCATTTTAATGATCTTTCCATAGCATGCTGAGTAATATCCCATTTCTTTGTGTAAGCAATACACTCATCAAATACCATAACAATATTTGAATCTAAATCTGTTTGTATTTGCATAGATAACTCGGGAGTAAAAAAACATTTTTGACCATTAATATAATTTTTAAATAATATACCTTCATCATTAATTTTACAAAATTTTGAAAGACTAAAAACTTGAAATCCTCCAGAATCAGTAAGAATTGGACCGGACCAATTAATAAAATTATGTAAATTACCATGTAATTTTATTATTTTTTGACCTGGTCGGAAATATAAATGAAAAGCATTACTTAAAATAATTTTACTACCAATATCTTTTAACTCTTCCACACTAATACTTTTTACAGTTCCATAAGTGCCTACTGGCATAAAAATAGGAGTTTCAATAATTTCATTATTAAAAACAAAAACACCATATCTAGCTTGATTATCTTCTTTTATAATTTTAAAATTCATTTATATTCCATTGTCTATAAGTGTTTTATTTTAAATAATTATTTTTTATATCATAGTATACAATACTATCTTTTAATTTTTGACCTGGTTTAAATATAACTACACGTCTTGCCGCAATAGAAATTATTTTTCCAGTTTTTGGATTTCTACCTGGACGTTCTGATTTATCTTTTAATTTAAAATGTCCAAATCCATACAATTGTACGTCTTCACCTCTTGCTAAAGTTATTTTTATTTCTGTAAAAAAAAAATCTAAACATTTTTTTATGTCATTTTTAGTTAATTGCAATTTTTCAAATAAGTTTTCTAAAATTTTAGATTTTGTAAGCACCATAAATTTACTTCCTTAAAATAATTTGAAACTTTTTATTTAATGATATTATACAACTTTCAAGCATGATATTAATCATATTTTCATGAAGTGTTTTATTATCACTTTGAAAAACAAAACTAATACCAACACTTTTCTGAGTCATGCTAATTTTTTTGCAAAAGTATATATCAAATAAATTAATTTCTACTATGCCCTTTTTGAAAAAATTTTTACATTCTTCAATAACATTAATCATTTCAATATCTTTAGATATCAAAAAAGAAATGTCACGTCGACTAGAAGGAAATTTAGAAATTTTTTTTATCTTTACTGGTGGAAAATTTGTAATTTTATTAAATAAAATTTCAAAAACAAAAATATTATCATGAAAATTAAATAACTCTTCTAACCGAGGATGTATTGCGCCAATTTTTCCTATATAGTGATTATTTAAATAAATAGCTGCACTTTGTTTCGGATGCAAACCTAATATAGGTTTTTTTCTAAACTCTATATTATTTAATCCGCATATAGATTCTAATAAACATTCTAAATCACCCTTTAAATCATAAAAATCTACTTTTCTTATTAAAGAATGCCAGTTTTCTAGCATATATGTACCACTAATAATACCTCCTAAAAAAAACTCTTGTTTTACTCCAAGCATCGCATCTTTGTCAGGAAGAAAACATAAACCACTTTCAAAAAATTTAATACTATGATTTTGACGATTTTTATTATAAGATACTGCTTGTAGAAGCCCGGGCCATAAAGACGTACGCATACATGACATATCTTTAGATATGGGATTTGATATTAATAATTTAGACTGATGAGGAAAAAATATATTATGTCTTTTGGGATCAATAAAAGAATAAGTGATTGTTTCAAAATAACCTTTATTTGTTAATAATATCTTCGCCTTATCTAATAAAAAATCTTTTAACTTATATTTTTTGTGAACAATAAATATTTTTTTTAAAGATACTGGGAAAATATTTTCATATCCATATATACGCAGTATATCACCGATAACATCTTCTTCGATAATGATATCAAATCTCCAACTAGGCGGAATCACATCCCAATATTCTCTTTTAAAAATAAATGTATAATCTAATCTTTTCAAAATATGTGAAATAGTATTTACATCAATAAAAACACCAATAACTTTATTTATATTATTATGATGTAATAAAATATTTTTATGAATATCAATTTTAAAACATGATGTTTTTTTTGTAATCGCACCAGACACTCCACCGCAAATTTTTAAAATTAAATCCGTAGCATATTCAATAGCATAATTTTGTAATTTTTCATCTATTCCATAGCGATAATATTCTAATATCTTATTAGAAGGAAATTTTTTCATAATACTTAATATCGATCTTTTATTCAATAAGGCATTTCCTAAAAATACACTCTTAGTACTATTTTTTATATCAACGATATCAGAATTTATATTACCAGGAATAGATAGTATTTTTTGATTATCAGAAATCACTAAGATTTTTTTGTCAAGATAAACTATATTATTGTTTTTTAAAATTATTTTTTCGTTTTCTCTCGCCATACGTACAATAATAGCGTCATTTATTTGATCTGCATCAAGAATATGAAGAGGTTGTCCAATTTCCATTAAAACATAATTAGTAATATTTGTAATAACATCATTAGATAGCATATCACAAAAAAATAATTTTTTTTTCATCCACAAAGGTGTATTAACATTTACTTGTATATTATTTATCAAACGACCTGCAAAATAAGTGCACTCTTTATTAGAGTGAATATCAATAAAAATTTTTCTGTTAATTTTTATATCATTTTTTTTGTATGACAATATTGGTAATACAAGATTATTGGTAGCAGCTATATTACGTGCTAAACCTAAAATACTTAACCCATCAGGACGATTAGGTGTAGTGGTTACTTTAAAGATTTTATCTTTTAGTAAGAATATCTCGCTAATATTTTTGCCTATTGGTTCTTTTACATCCACTTCAATAATATCATTACTTTCAAAAAGTCCTATTTCTGCAAAAGAACACAACATTCCTTCCGATATTTCGCCTTGCACTATGCGTGTATCAATAACTACTTTATTAGGTAATACAGCTCCAATAGTCGCTACTACCACTTTAATACCACTTCTGCAATTAGATGCACGACAAACAATATTTAATAACTTTTCCTTTCCAATATTAACTTTAACTATTTTACATTGCTTATGCTTTTTATGTTTTATACAATCTATAATTTCTCCTACTATAACACCGGTACATAACGGATTAAATACATTTAATAACTCTATTTCTATACCAGAATTAATTATTTGTTGACATAAAATATCACTACTGACAACTGGATTTACCCATTCACGTAACCATGTTTCATTAAATTTCATTTTATCTCACTATATATTTTTAAATTGCATAAGAAAACGTAAATCATTTTCAAAAAAAGATCTGATATCCAAAATGCCATAACGTAACATTGCTATTCTCTCAATACCTATACCAAAAGCGCAAGCAGAATATATATTAGTATCAATGTTAACATTTTTTAATACTTTAGGATGTACTATTCCACACCCTAATATTTCTAATGCTTGACCTTTTTTATTGATAATATCAACTTCAGCTGAAAGTACTGTAAAAGGAAAATAAGAAGGTCGAAATCTAATGGATACGCTAGTACTAAAAAAAGAATATAAAAAATTATATATAATCCATTTTAAATTAGAAAAACTTATATTTTTATCAACTATCAACCCCTCAACCTGATGAAACATCGGAGTATGAGTGGCATCACAATCGTTTCGGTATACTTTTCCAGGTACTAATAAACGAATTGGTAATTTATCCTTTTTCATAATTCTAATCTGCATACTAGAAGTTTGTGTTCTTAATAATCGATTAGAATCAAACCAAAAAGTATCTTGACTATCACGAGTCGGATGATTTTTATCAATATTTAAAGCATCAAAATTATGATATTCATCTTCTATTTCTGGTCCATGTTTTATTTTAAAGCCTAATTCATAAAAAAAATTTTTTATATCATTAATTGTATGAGTAATAGGATGTAAAGAACCATTGTGCATACGACGACCAGGTAATGAAATATCAATTTTTTCATTTTTAATACGTTCTTGTAATAATTTCTCTTTTAAGAATATATTTTTTTTTTCAATTTCTATTATTATTTTTTTTTTTATTTCATTAATTATAATGCTATTTTTTTTCTTATCATGAAGAGATAATAATTGTAATTTTTGCATATAATTGGCTATTATACCCTTTTTTCCTAAATATTTTATTCTCAGAGTTTCTAAACATTCTATATTTTTTGAAGATTTTATATCTATTTGTATTTTTTGAAATAATTTATTAAGCATAAACATTCTCTTTTTAAAATGATTATCAATATAAAATATTTTACTCTCATAAAAAAAGCTTCCATCATGGAAGCTTATTCTATTTTTTAAAATAAATAATAAAAAAATATACTTTTCTATATACTTCCTTTAATAATGAGGGGATAATAATTTTCCCCTCTTAATTTTAATATTTAAGATAAAGCTTGCTTAGCTTGATGAACTAAGGCATTAAATGACAATGCATCAAATATCGCCATATCGGATAATATTTTACGATCAATATTAATTGATGCTTTCTTTAAACCAAACATAAAATTACTATACGAAATTTCCTTTAAACGTACTGCAGCATTTATACGAGTAATCCATAACTGACGAAATTGCCTTTTTCGTTGACGTCTATCACGGTATGCATATTGCCCTGCTTTAATTACTGCTTGACAAGCAACTCTATAAATACGAGAACGAGCGCCATAATAACCTTTTGCTTGTTTTAATATTTTTTTATGACGAGCATGAGCTATTACACCACGTTTTACACGAGCCATCTATGCTTTCCTATTTATAATTATCTTAGTATAAATTTATTTATACATAAGGCAAAAAAGATTTAATTTTATCTGCATCGCTTTTAGATACTATAATTTTTGATCGAAGATGCCGTTTTTTAGATGTTGTTTTTTTTGTTAAAATATGACGTAAATTTGCCTGTTTACGTTTAAATTTACCAGATGCAGTTTTTTTAAATCTTTTTGCTGCACTTTTTAAAGTTTTTATTTTTGACATAAAATATTTCATTAAAATTATAAAAAATTATTAAAAAATCAAGTTATAAATATATAAAAATATTTATTTTTTCTTAGGTGATAAAATCATGACCATTTGACGACCTTCAATTTTAGATGGAAACGATTCAATATTTGCTAGCTCTATCAAATCATTTTTTACTCTATTTAATACATTAACACCAATTTTTTGATGAGCCATTTCGCGACCTCTAAATCGCAAAGTAATCTTCACTTTATCACCATCTTCTAAAAAACGAACAAGATTTCTTAATTTAACTTGATAATCTCCCTCGTCTGTACTAGGTCTAAATTTAATTTCTTTTATTTGAACAATTTTTTGCTTCTTTTTTTGTTCTTTAGAAGATTTACTTTTTTCATAAAGAAATTTACCATAATCCATAATACGGCAGACAGGAGGTTCCGCATTAGGACTAATCTCTACTAAATCCAATCCTAAATCTTCAGATTTTTCTAATGCTTCATATAAGTTATATATACCCATTTGATCGCCGTCTACTCCTGTAAGGCGAATTTTTGCGGCACGTATCTCGCTATTAATGCGATGTGGTCGCGTTAACTGTATTCTTTTTCCACCTTTAATACTCTATTCCTCCACTGGACAAAAACTACGAGTACTAATTTCTTTCTGTAGTCTTTGAATAAAAACGTTAATATCTATCATACTTAAATTACATCCATTTCTTGTGCGTAAAGAAATTTTATCATTCATCATTTCTTTATCTCCACAAATAATAATGTACGGCACACGATATAATATATGCTCTCGAATTTTAAAACCAATTTTTTCTTGTCTTATATCGCATGTTACACGAAAATTAAAATTAGATAACTTTTTCATAATATATTGAACATAGGCAACATGATTATACGAAATACTAACCACTATTACTTGTACGGGAGATAACCAAACAGGCAAATGACCCGAACTTTCTTCAATTAATATACCAATAAACCTTTCAATAGAACCTAGTATCGCGCGATGAATCATTACAGGAAATTTTCGCTGATTATTTTCATCAATATAAACTGCATTTAAACGAGAAGGCAAATAAAAATCTAGTTGAATAGTTCCACATTGCCAATGACGATTTAAAGAATCTTGTAAAATAAATTCAATTTTTGGTCCATAGAAAGCTCCTTCACCAATCTGATACTCAAATGATAAGTTACTTTCTAATAACGCATCGGATAAATCCTTTTCTGTTTTATCCCAAATTCTATCATGACCAATACGCTTTTTAGGTCGAGTAGATAATTTAACTAAAATATTCTTAAAATTAAAAACATCATAAAAATCATATATCATTGTAATACAATTATGTATTTCAGAACGCACTTGTTCTGTAGTACAAAATATATGAGCATCATCTTGAGTAAAATTACGAACACGCATAAGACCATGCAAAGAACCGGACGATTCGTTACGATGACAGCTTCCAAACTCTGCCATACGAATTGGTAAATCCCGATATGACTTTATACCAACATTAAAAATTTGCACATGTCCAGGACAATTCATGGGCTTAATACAATACTCACGATTTTCGGATAAAGTAGTAAATATTGAATCTTTATAATTATCCCAGTGTCCACTTTCTTTCCATATTGATTTATCCATTAATAATGGTGTTTTTACTTCTTGATATTGATATTTTTTTAATTTATTACGCACAAAAAGTTCTAACTCATTAAAAATAATCCAACCATTATTATGCCAAAAAATCATACCTGGTGATGCTTCATGAATATGATATAATTTTAAAAATTTTCCAATTCTGCGATGATCTCTTTTATCTAATTCTTCTATATAATTTAAATATTTATCTATCTGATCTTGATCACACCAAGCAGTACCATAAATACGTTGCAACATCTTATTTTTTTTATTATTTTTCCAATATGCACCTGAAACATTTTGTAATTTAAAATACTTACAAAATTTTACGTTAAAAACTTGCATACCTATATCAAAATCGATATGTTGCTCATGATAATATAAGAAAATATTTTCTTTTTTATCTATTATTTCGTTAATTAATGATGCTTTATAATGTTCAGATCGCTCTAAAAAAATATCTTTTGCCTCTTGAAAAGAAAATTTTTTGATTAAAACATTATATTGTTTTTTGATAATATTTTGCATACAATTGTTTAATAATAAAAGATCTTTTTCTGATATATTATTTTCTATATCTACATCACAATAAAAACCATTTGAAGTAATATCATGTTTTCCAATTTTAGAAAGTGGCCATGTCAATTTTAGTGCATAACCTAAAATTTGCGCACAAGAATATCGAATAATATTTAATACCGTATCATCATCTTGTTTATAAAAAAATGATATTTTAGAATCTTTTTTTATTACAGCATCAATATTAGAAAATCGATCATTAACCGCAACAGAAATTAATGTTTGTCTTATACTAGGTTTAATATTTTTTATAATATCTGTCAATAAAACAGAATGTGCATATACCTGCTGACTGCCATCATCAAAACTTATTACAGGCATTCTTAAATCCTTAATTAAAATTTTTTTAAGACTGTAATATTTGTTATATATTAGTCTTTTAAATTAAGACAATATAATATATTTATGTATACATTTTTATTAAAGTATACAGAAATTAGGTTCATATAAATTAATACATGTCTCGAAAAATATTTTTATTACATATTGATTCTTTCTAATTATAATATTTTTTTAATACATAAAAAGATGCTAGTCAAAAATTCTGACTAGCATATAATATTAAAAACGAGCATCTACAGCATCTGCTAATTGATTAAGAATAATACTGCTATCTTTCCAATTTAAACAAGCATCGGTAATGGATTTACCATATATTAATGGTTGATTTTCCACTACTTGTTGAAATCCTTCTTCTAAGAAACTTTCAATCATCACACCAAATATAAACTTAGAACCATTAACAATCTGATGTGCAATAGAACGTGCAACATTTTTTTGACGAGTATGTTCTTTTAAACAATTACCATGGCTAAAATCAACCATTAAATATTCTAATAAATTAAATTCTCGCAAATATTTAACAGCTAAATCAATATCTTCTGCATGATAATTAGGTGTTCGACCACCTCGCATAATGATATGTCCATACGGATTACCACTGGTATGGTTAATAGTCATTTGCCCATTTTTATTAGGTGCTAAAAATAAATGACGTGCTTGTGTGGCGCGAATAGCATCAATGGCAATACGTATATTCCCATCTGTACCATTTTTAAATCCTACAGGACAAGAAAGAGCAGAAGCCATTTCTCGATGAATTTGACTTTCAGTTGTTCTCGCGCCAATTGCACCCCAACTAATAAGATCTGCAATAAATTGCCCTATAACCATATCTAAAAATTCTGTTGCTGCAGGCATACCTATGGAATTAATATCTAGTAATAATTTACGAGCTATAGATAGTCCATGATTAACTCTAAAACTACCATTTAAATCTGGATCTGAAATTAAACCTTTCCAACCAACTACTGTTCTTGGTTTTTCAAAATATGTACGCATAATTATTTCAAGACGATCTTTATATTTTATACGTAATTCATTTAATCTATGTGCATATTCTACTGCAGCCAGGGGATCATGAACAGAACAAGGTCCTATGACAACAAGTAGTCGTAAGTCTTGTCCAGTCATAATACGTGCAATATTTTGCCTTGTTGTAATAACATTATCCATAATATCTGAAGTAATAGCATATTTTTGTGCTAATTCAGATGGAGTAATTAAAGGATCCATTCTAATTGTACGGAGTTCATCTGTTTTTTTCATTTTTTTCTCTAAATAAATTTTTATTCTAAAATAATAAGATATTATTAAAGCAATTATAAAATAATCTATTCAAATCGCTTAAGTTATCAAAAAAAAATTTACAATAGTATGACAATTTTTTAAAATAAAAAAATAAAATAAAGACAAGGTATAAATGTAATAAAAAATAAAAAAACTGTTAATATTTTATGAAATATTTTTTGATATTATTATCATATAAATATATTTATATATGTAATAGTATCTGATCAATTTTTCGCATCAATATATGAAATATTAATACATTATTTTTTTTCAATACTCTTCAAGTCCGTGGATTTATCTGGAAAGCATGGAATAGGCGTTCCGTACATCCAAGATATTAATAAACGGTAAAATATAATTAATACTACAGGACCGATAAACAAACCAATCATTCCAAAAGAAATTAAACCACCAATCACTCCAAATAAAATTAATAAAATAGGTACATCGGCACCCATACGTATTAACAAAGGCCTAATAATGTTATCTAATATACATAATAAACAACTCCATACTAGTAAAGAAGTACCCCAAGTAGAATAATTGTTCCAATATAACCACAAAACAGATGGAATTAAAACTGGTAATGGTCCCAATTGCAATAAACAAGAAAAAATAGTTAACATCATAACTAATGGCCAATATGGAACACCTGCAATTAATAATCCTATTCCAGATAATGCAGATTGAATTAAAGCTGTAACTAAAACACCCAATGCTACTGCTCTAACTGCTTGAACAGAAAGCATCACAATAGCATGACCGTTTTTTTTACTGAGTCGATATGCAACATCGCGAATAGAATTAGTAACTTTTTCTCCATTCCAATATAATAATACGCTAAATAATAACATTAATAACAAATGAAATATAAGCAATGCAAAATTTTTAGCCTGAACAATAAAAAATTGAGTGGTGCGCACCATATAAGGTTTTACTTCATGAAGTAATTCGTTGCTATCACCATCTAATAATTCTTGATAATGTATGAATATTTTTTTACCAAATACAGGAATATCTTGCAGCCATATTAATTCTGGAAAATCTACAATATTTGAACCAAACCAATGAACTAATGGTATACTTGTTGCAATGAGACTATTAATTAAAAAAAATACAGGAACAATAAACAATAGTAATAATATTATCATTATAATTACTACAGAAATCGATCGTCTACCTCCACATAATTTCTGTATTTTTAGCATCATTGGCCAGGTTACAATTACAATCATACTTGACCAAGAAAAAACTAAAATAAATGGACGAATAACTAAAAAACTTGCAATAGTTATACAAATAATAAATATAAGTGATAAAATAGATTTCGGTAAATCCATCTTTCTCTTGGAATTTTGCATATAATTATTTGACCTTAGTATTTTATATGATAAATAGTTTTTATAAAATTTTTCAAAAAAAATTTTTTCTTAAAAATTTTATAAAGAGTTCTTATTTTTAGCAAAAAGACTATTATTTATATTAAATACATTATAGTTTATATATACAAAAATAATTATAACATCAAATTTTATAAAAATAATGTACAAAAAGAAATATTATATAAAATATAAAAAATATTAAAAAATTTTTTAAGAGATATAATTATGAAAGAATCAGACAGCAAAAAAAAAGCATTTTATAAAAATTCATGGAAAAAAATTATTATAACGGATCACGCTATAAAACAAATTATATTTTTAATACATTCAAATGCTAATAATAAAGGAATAAGAATTGGTATAAAAAAATCAGGTTGTGCTGGATTTCGATATACTATGGAGTTAGTAAAAAAAGAAAAAAAAGAAGATTTAATATTTTCTATTAATAATATTTTAGTATATATAAATTCCAAACATATCTCATTAATAGAAGGTGTAAAGATAGATTTTATACAAAATAATATTAATAAGGTATTTAAATTTAATAACAAAAAATTTGAAAATCTTTGCGGATGTGGTGATAGTTTTTCTATCAATTAATACCGTTAAAAATTTTTCCAACAAATTAAAGAATGATGTTTTTTACCTTTAGATAATAAAGTAAATTTTTTAAATAATTTATCATTAGTACTAAATATATAATTTAAATTTATAATTTTTTGAGTATTCACAGAAATAGCATTAGCTTGAATTAAATTTTTAGATTGCGTTCTAGACTTCGAAAAATTACATAATATTAATGCATCTTGCAAATCTTTTATTTGATATGCTGTTATTGAAGGAATACCGTCTTGTTCTAATTGCTGAAAATCAGATTCAGTAATACAATGAATTTTTCTCGAAAAAAGAACTTCGGTAATTCTCTCAACTGCTAATAAATTTTCTTTTCCATGTACTAAACGTGTGATAGTTTTTGCAAGAAATAATTTATCTTTAATAATTTGATTATTAATATTATTTTCTTTTTCTAATAATTCAATAATAGATAATTCTTCAAATGTAAACAATTTTAAAAAGTAATATACACTATTATCATCAATATTAATCCAAAATTGATAAAATTTATAAGGACTAGTTTTTTTAGCATCTAGCCAAATTGTACCAGATTCTGTTTTACCAAATTTAATTCCATTTGATTGTACAAGAAGGGGAATTGTAAGACCATATACATCTTTTTGAGATAACCGGTTAATTAAATGCATCCCCGAAGAAATATTGCCCCATTGGTCAGATCCGCCAATTTGAAGAATAACTTGATATTTTTTATTTAATATAAAAAAATCATATGCTTGCAATAAACTATATGAAAATTCCGTAAAAGAAATACCCTGATCTGTTCTTATAATACGCTGTTTTACTGAATCACGATTAATCATTGTATTAATTGAAAAATGTTTGCCGATATTACGTAAAAAAGACAACAAATCAAGCTTTTTAAGCCAAATATTATTGTTTAAAATAAGAGCGCTATTCATGCCACAATTAAAATCTAAAAAAAAAGAAATTTGTTTGATTATTTTTTGCGTCCATTTATCTACGTTATTATTAATATCAGATAAACGTTCTTTTTCTTTAAAACTTGGATCTCCTATTAAACTTGTACCTCCACCTACTAAGACTATAGGTTTATGTCCATATTTCTGCAATCTTTTTAAAGTAATGAGCAAAAGAAGATGCCCTATATGTAAGCTATCTGCTGTAGGATCAAAACCACAATAAAAAGCAATAGATTGGTTTTTTATAATATCTTGTAATTGTTCTTCATTACTAACATGTGATATTAAACATCTATTACGTAATTCATGAATAAAATCAAATGTAACCATTTGCACTCCATGTTAATACATTTTTATATTTTATTTAAATATTTTACTTATAAGAATTTATTATATCTTAATTACTTAGAAGTTCAATAAGCAAAAATATACAAAAAAATACTCTTATATATCATTCTATATCTATTTTTACAAACCATTTTACTTTATACGCTATAGAAAAATAACTAATAAGATATAGAGACTTTTTTAACAATTTTTGTAGATATACTTGTGATGAATGTTGTATCAATAAATAATAAATAAAACCTTTTTTGTATTGAAATGAAATATCAGGATAAGGTCCTACTAACCAAACAGAGGTGCTATCTTTTTGAGATTTTTTTTTTAAAATAGTATATAAAAATAATAAAAAATAAAAACTCTTTTCTGCAGAAAAACTTTGAGCATAAACAGTTATCTGATAATTCCAAGGAGGTAATGAAAAAATTTTTCGATTTTTTAATATCTTATTTGCAAAAGAAAAATATCCCAAATCAAAAAATTCTAATAAACTTTTATGATATGCAAATGATGTTTGTATTACTGCTTTTACTGGAGAGAAATTATCTCTGACTATTAGGTTTAAACTCATATAAAATTGAGAAAAAGATTCAATAAATCGAAAATTAGTAGAATAAAAATAATGATCAATACAAATTAAACCAATTAATTTTACATGAGGAAAAAAATAATTTTGTACCATTTCTTCTGTAATAATAATGATACAAGGATTCAAAGAAGATAATTTTAAAAAATTTTCATGATTTTTTTTTAATGAATTTTTTTTTAGAAAACAAATAAGGGGTGTATTAGGAAAAAAACGTTTTATTATATTTTTAATATATTTTTTACCAAAATTCAACTGTATTAAAGGAAAAGCTTTACAACGCGCACAAAAAATAGGTATTTTAATTTTTAAAATACAATATTTGCAAGACATTATTTTTTGATACAAGTTAATTTCTAAATAATCATGACACAAATTACATTTTGCTATCCAACCGCAATAGCTACACGTTAAACCAAAAAAAATAAAATTTAATTTATTAAAAATTAACAAAATTTGTTTTTTATTTTTAATAGTATCATGTATCTCCTCTATAAGAGATTGTGATAAACCGCATTTTATTTTTTCATGTGTTAAATCAACTATTTTCTGCTGTATTTTTTTACAAAAATAATTTGAATTTAGATCAACACGAGAACATTTTTTAAAAAAAATATTATGCAATGTTTTTAATGAAGGAGTATCTGAATCTAAAATAACAGGTATTTTTCCTTTAAAACCCAAAAGAATTCCTATATCTCTAGTATTATATCTAAATTTCTTGGTATTTTTATAATTAGAACTATTTTCTTCTAGTATAATAATTAAACCTAATTTGAAAAAAGGAATAAAAACACTTTCACTAGTACCGATAATAATATTTTTTTTTCCATCTTTAATTGCAATCCAATTTCTTAAATATTGAATACTTGTTAGTTGAGCGTGAATAATAGCAATAGAAATACAAAAATATCGATTCAATAAAGATACAATACGGTGAATATTTTTAATATAAGGAACTATAATTAAAATTTGAGATTTTTTTTCTAAAATATTTTTTATCAAACCAAGATAGAATTTTATTTTTATAAATAAAGTATTTTTTGTTAATAACCAATATGAAAAATATGTTTTTTTTAAAATTTTTTTTATTTGACATACTATTCTATCATTTAAAATAATGTTCTTTTTATTAAAAAAGACATCTTCTTGCTTAAATAATTCTTCAGATAATAATGTTTTTTTACATAATTTTTCTATAATCAACTCCTGCAAAATCATAGAAGATATATTATATTTTTTTAATTCATAATCTAAAATACTTTTTTCCCTTAACAATAAAAGTGCACTTATTTTTTTTTTATTATCTTTAAAACCATTGAAATTTATACATAAACCTTTTTTAGTTAGTGTCCATTTTTTGATATATGTCTTTGGTAAAGCATGACCTGATTGTAAAAATTTAGGTAAAACAGAAAAAAAAACATCACCAACAGGGCAATGATAATATTTACTTGACCAAAGTAGTATATCTAACAAAAGATTAGTATAAAGAGATTTTTTATCAATAATAGATTTAATAAATTTATATTTTTTTTCATCTATATTAACATTAGTATATATTGATAAAACAATACCTATTAATTCTTTTGAACGAAAAGGCACTATAACACGCCCTCCAATGACTGGAGTCATATCATTCGGAACGCGATATTGAAAATATTTTTTAATAGACAAATGTACGATTACTGTGGCAATAATCACGTATGGATCCAAATAATTTTAATATTAGTTTTTATAAATTAAAGTAATATATTATTTTTATATTCACATAAATTATATATTATACATTTTTGACATTGAAAATTACGCGCAGTACAAATATAACGTCCATGCAAAAGAAACCAAAAATGAAAATTAATCTTAAATATGGTCGGCACTACTTTTAATAATTTTTTTTCTAATTCTTGAACGTTTTTACCTTGAGCAAAATTAGTTCTATTACATACTCTAAAAACATGAGTATCTACTGCAATGGTATTTTTTTTAAATAATATATTCAATATAATATTAGCAGTTTTTCTTCCTACACCCGGCAATTGTTCTAATTTAAAACGAGTTCGTGGAATTAATCCATCGTACTTGTTTAATAGTAAAATAGAAGTTTTAATAATATTTTCCGATTTAATATTATACAAACCTAAACTTTTTATATAAAATTTTAAATTTTCTATGCCTAATTGAAGAATTTTTTCGGGCGTATTAGCAATTTTAAATAATTTTTTAGTAATTTTATTAACCATAAAATCGGTAGATTGAGCTGATAGCATAACAGACAACAACAGTTCAAAAGAAGAAGAAAAAATTAACTCTGTTTTTGGATATGGATTATGAATAAGAAATAAAGACAATATCTTATAACGTTTTTTATAATTCATAAATATTATTTCTTGATTATATTATTTTTTTTACATTCAGTGCAATATGAAAAAAGTTTATTGCTTTTTCTAATATTAATCATATTTTTTATAGCAATTAAAAAACCTAATATCATAAAACCACCAGGAGGTAAAACAGCTAAAAGAATAGTATGATTTTTATCTATGAATGTCCAGTATTCATGATGATTAAATATAATAAAAATTTTATTGATTCCAAAAAAAAGTGTACCATTACCAAAAAATTCTCTTATAGCACCTACTATAAAAATGGCAATAGTGGAGCCCAAACCTATGAAAATACCATCTAAAAAAGAAATAAATATAGATTTTTTATAGGCTATAAAATCAGCTCTTGCAAGAATAATGCAATTGGTTACAATTAAAGGAATAAACACACCTAATGATTTATATAAATCTGATTGATAAGCATGTAATAACATTTCAGTACAAGTAACCACTGAAGAAATAATAATCATATAAATTGGAATTCTAATTTCTTTAGGTATAAAAATTTTTAATACAGAAATAATTGTATTAGTCATAGTTAATACTATAGTTGTAACCATACCTAAACCAATAGCATTAGTTATATTAGTAGTCATAGCTAATAAAGGGCACAATCCTAAAAACTGCACTAAAGAAGAATTATTTTTCCAAATGCGATTGTATAAAAAAAGCTTTAATTTCATTTTACTCCTTTGTAATGAGTTTTGACGATATTTTTTATAAATAGAACTGTTCTTTTAATGGCATTGGTAACAGCCTGAGGAGTAATGGTAGCTCCTGTAAATTGCTCAATTTTACCTCCATATTTTTTTAAAAGAATATCGTTATCTAAAATATTGAACACATGCATATTATGAAATTGACTAATCCAATTAGACACAGAAAAGTCAATTTTATCTCCAATACCTGGAGTTTCCTGATGAGATAATACTCTTACACCCATAATAGTTCCATTAAAATCTGCTGCAACTAAAATATTAATTGATCCAGCATAACCATCTGGTGCAACACTTTCAGCAACAGCAATATATGCTTCTTTATTTTTAAAAAATATCCATAAATTATGAATTTTGTTATCTCCCAGCAATATATCTTGGACTTTATATAATTTTTTAATACAAGTACTATATATTTCTTTAGATACCACTTCTTTCAAGAATATTTTTTTTGCTTCTTCTTCATATTGCAGGATTTTATATTTAGTGATATGAAAAAACAATACTGTCATGGCGATAAATATTGTCGCAAATATGCTAAGTAATAAAGAATTTTTCCACATAACATTTATTTTTTTCATATTTTTTTATGACCATAAACAGATGGCTTAATGAAATAATCAATGAGCGGTACAAGCATATTAGAAAATAATACTGAAAAGGCAATAGAATCTGGGTAGTTACTATAATTACGTAGTAACCATACCAAAAGAGCAGTAATAATAGAAAAAATAATTCGACCTGTGTTAGTACAAGGCATTGTAACTGGATCAGTAGCAATAAAAAATGCACATATCATTGTTCCTCCAGATAAAAAATGTATTATAGGAGAAGAAAACAATGTAGCATTCCACAGCCAAGTAATTGTAGATAAAAAACTTAAAGTAATTAAAAAACTTAATGGAATTCTCCAGCAAATAATTTTTTTATATATTAAAAAAATACCACCCAATAAAAAATTAATATTAATCCATTTCCAACTATTTTTAAGATTAACTATTTGATATTCTTCAAGAGTGGAATGTAAAAAATTATTATAATTAAGGTGAGAATGTGTTTTAAAATCATTTAAAGGGGTAGCTTGTGAAAATAATTCAGGTGATACTAATACTGGGTTATTATTTTCTTCAGGATATATACTATTTTTTAAAAAAATAACACTATATGATGCTTTAACATCTTCGATTAATGAAAGAGATAAATCACGTTCTTTCCAATTACTCATATATAATGGAAAAGATATCAATAATATTGCATAACCAATCATTGCTGGATTGAATATATTTTGTCCAATGCCACCATATAAATGTTTAGCAACAATAATAGAAAAAAATAAACCAATAAAAATAATCCACCATGGTAATAAAGAAGGAAGGCTAACTCCAAATAATATAGCAGTTACAATAACAGAATTATCATATAAATAAAACTTAATGTTTTTATGACACATTTTTAAAATAATTATTTCAAATAATATAGAAATAACAATAGAAAAAAATATTTGCACTAAAACATTTAATCCAAAAAAATAGCATTTTGCACATATGCCAGGAATGCAGGCAATTAAAACAAAAAACATTATTTTTCTGATGCTATACATCGGATATATATAAGGAAAATTCATTTTTTTCTCTTTTTTATGACTTTTTTTTCATACGTTGTATTGCTAATTGTATTTGCTCTTTTCGTGCTATTTGAGAAACTATATTTTTTTCCTCCAATAATCTTTTTTGACGTGTATTAAATCTTAATAAAGATATTTTTTGACGATGATTTTGCAAATCTATTTTATAATGTATTTTTTTTTCATGTTTAAAATATTTAATTAAGGGGATGTTACTAGGACACACTTTTTCACAAATACCACATTCAATACAATCTAAAATATAATATTCTTTTGTTTTTATATGATTATTAGCTTTACTATACCAATAAAGCTGTTGAGGCAACAAAGAGACTGGGCATAATTCAGAACAGTAACCACAACGAATACATTGGTATTCCATTGATTTTTTATCTGCTTCTTTTTTTAACATAATTAAAATACAATTTTCACTTTTTAATGTAATATTATCCAAATAGACTGTTTTTTCACCCATAAAAAAACCTCCTAAATAAAAGATTAAATCTGAATATTTTTTACATTTCTGATAATGTATAATATCCACTAAAGGAGTGCCTATTCTTATCCAAAAATTTCCAGGATATGTACTTTTATTACCGTCAATAGTAACTATACGATTAGTAAGAGGTTCACCATTAAATATAGCTCTTTTAATAGAATATATAGTTGCAATATTAAAAATCAAATAACCCATGTCAATAGCATGCTGTCCGTGTGGTATATCTTTTCCTGTTAATGCCTGAATAATAATTTTACTACTTCCTGCAGGATATTTATTAGTTATAATAAACATTTTAAATAAAGATTTATTTTTAATATATGATTTAATGATTGAAATAGATGTTAATTTATCATCTTGAACCGCTATTAAAATTAGATTTACTTTTGTAATCCAAGCAATAATTTCACATCCTATCAATATTTCTTCTATATAATTATGTATTAAACACTCATCAGATGTTGTATAAGGGTCACTTTCTACTGCGTTCACAATTAAAGTATGAACTTTATTTAGACTTAATAATAATTTTTTAGAAGATGAAAATTTTGCGCCACCCAATCCAATAATACCAGATTGATAAATAATCTTTATTAATTTATCGGGGGTATAATTTTTATAATTTTTATAAGTTTTTACACGTATCCAAGAATCTTTCGTATCAGATCTAATGATAATAGTAATATTATCTTGCGTAGGAATATCAATATCTGAATAAAAAATTATATCCTCTATCCAACCAGATGTAGGTGCATGTACGGGCACTGTATGATTATGTCCAAAAATTAATGGCTGCCCTCGTAACACTTTCTGATTGATACTGATTCGTAATCTATTTTTTAAATTGATTCCATTCTTGATAGAAATAAAAAATTTTTTAGACAGTGGAAATGTTTTAATAGAAGATATTTTATATTTATCTTTTATCATAAAACATTTTATACCACCTAAAAAATTATGTTTTTTTTTCTAATAATAGTATTAAATAATAATCTCCATTTTTTTATAGAAAAAATAAAATTAAATATTTTTTTTATTTTGAAAATTTTTATATTAATCATTATCATATCTTTTTTTTATTTTAATACAATTAGTAGGGCAGTGTAACAAACAAATGTTACAACCTGTACAAAAATCTTCTAATACTGTATGAATAAAATTAGGAGCTCCTATGATTGCATCAACCGGACAAAAATAAGCACATTTAGAACATCCTACGCAATTATATTCATCTATTGATACAGTTGTGTTTACTATTTCTTTTTTTATATCTTGAAGTGCATTTTTAATAGTGAGTTTGATATTTAATAATTGAGCAATTTTTAATATCACTTCTTCGCCACCTGGAACACATTTATCAATTTTCTCTTTTTTATTAATGATTGCTTTTGAATAAGGATAACAACCAGAATATCCGCATTGACCACATTGACTTTGAGGAAAACACTCATTTATTTGTTCTATAATAGGATCACTTTTTATTCGTAATATATATGCGCTATAACTTAATATTAATCCTATAATAAAAGAAAAAATACTCAATATAAAAATAACAATAAAAATAAACATAATTATAATTTTATTATACCTTGAAATCCCATAAATGTAATTGACATTAAGCTAATGTTAATTAAAGCAATGGGAGCACCTTTAAAGATCAAAGGAATATCAGATACTATGATACGCTCTCGTATACTTGAAAATATTATCATTACTAAAGTATAACCCAGAGATGCACTGACTCCATATAATATAGATTCTATTAAAGTATGATGTAAATAAATATTAAATAGTGGAATAGCTAACACAGCACAATTAGTTGTAATTAAAGGAAGAAAAATTCCCAACATAAGATATAGACGAAAACTAATTTTTTTTAAAAATAATTCTAAAAACTGAACAAGTACAGAAATAATTAAAATATATAATATTATCCTTAAATACAAAAGATCATATGGAATTAAGATAAATCCATTTATAAACCATAAAAAAAATGAAGATATTATAATTACAAAGGATGTTGCTAAACTCATACCCACAGCACTTTGAATATTATTTGAAACACCCATAAAAGGACATAAACCAAGAAATTTTACTAAAATAAAATTATCGATGAATATATTAGATAAACATAAAAAAAAATAGTGCTTCACTTATTATTCCTATTTTATTTTTTATTTTTCTTCTCATAATAAAATGTTATTAATGAATTTCTAATACAATATTTATAACCAGTAATAAAAATTATTTTTATTTTTTATACCCGTATTAATGGGATATTATATTTTTGAATAAATATTTTTTTTGATTATTTATAAAACGCTCTGTTGTATCCACAATAATTTGTGTCTGAACATCAATTTCAATATTCATTAAACTGCCTTTTTTTTTATTTTTTATTGTTGTACGTAATAAAGTTTCTGGTATTATATGAATACAAAATTCGTTTTCAATAATTTCACCAATAGTAAGACTAATACCATCTATACAAATAAATCCTCTATAAAAAAAATATTTCATAATATTTTTGTTGTGTATTTTTAACCATAAAGTATAATTATTACTGAATTCAGATATGCGACAAACCTCTGCTGTATTTAGGATATGTCCAGATACTATATGACCACCAATTTCATCACCATATTTAGCGGATCTTTCAATATTAATATAATCTCCAATATTTAATATTCCCAAATTAGTATGATTTAATGTTTCTTTCATAATATCAAAAGTATAATATAATTTATCAATATGTTTTACTGTTAAGCAACAGCCATTATTTGACACTGAAGCTCCAACTTTTAATCCTTCAGATAAAAGAGATGAAAGCTTAATAGTATAACTATGAAAATTTTTTTTCTTTTCTATAGATACAACATTTGCTGTGCCATGTACAATACCTGTAAACATAATACCTCGTTAATATAAATTTATTATTTATTATCATATTCATGTAAAATATAAAATATTTTCACAATAAATATACAATATTAATCAGATATTTTTATATTATTACTAATACTATAGAAATATTATCTTTTCAAATAAAATATTTGTATATTCTAAAAAAAATAATATATAATTATTTAGATGCATTATTATAAAAAATAATATATTCTTTAATTATATACGTTCGTAACTCAATTGGTTAGAGTGCTACCATGACATGGTAGAAGTTGGTGGTTCAAGTCCACTCGAACGTATAAATTTTTATTTTCGTATATACTTCACAAAAATTATTTTAATTCAATTTATAGACGTGATTAAAAAAATTATTGAACAATCTAAAAATAAATTATTCTTAATAGCATACAGTGGAGGATTAGACTCTACAGTATTATTGCATAAAATATTTACCATTCAAAAAGAAAACATTCCATCTATTCAAATAAGAGCAATACATATTAATCATAATATTAATTATCTTTCTAAAGAATGGGCTATACACTGCAAAAAAATATGCAAAAAGTATAAAATACCATTAATTATTAAAGATATCTTTATTAAGATAAAAAAACATAACTGTGAAGAACAGTTGCGCATTAAAAGATATACAATTATCTATCAAAATTTATGCATTAATGAAATACTACTTACCGGACATCATCTAAATGATCAATGTGAAACATTAATTTTATCTTTAAAAAGAGGAAGCGGTCCTACTGGATTATCTGGTATGGAACAAACAAGTAAATTCGGAAACAAAAAAATTATTCGTCCTTTTTTAAATATAATACGTCAAGACTTGGAATTATATGCACAAAATAATAAACTGAAATGGATAGAAGACTTTAGTAATTCAGATATTTTATATGATCGTAATTTTATTCGACATAAAATTATTCCCATTCTACAAGAAAGATGGCCTTATTTTTTAAAAAATTGTGCACGTAGCGCCAATATATGCCGACAAGAAACTATACTACTAAGACATTTTCTTAAACAAGAAATAAAACAATACATAACATCAGATTATGGCTTAAAAATAAAAAATTTTAAAAATATTAATAAAATAAAATGTCACTCATTAATAAGATATTGGATTTCTAAAAAAACTATTAAAATGCCTTCATACAAAATGATTCATTCTATTTACTATCAAATGATATATAGTCAAAAAGATGCTAATCCTAAGATTGTTCTCAATCAAAAAGAAATAAGACGCTTTAAGAGTGTATTATACTTAATAACCACGCAACCAATAATAAAAAATATAATTATATTTTGGCATGATACAAGTAAAAATTTAATTTTACCTAATGCATTAGGTGAATTAAAACAAAATCCCGCAGGCTTGTCTTTACCTATACCTAAAAAAAATGAACTCATAAATATTAGATTTCAGTATGAAGGAACCTTATTAATTATAGGCAGAAACAAAAAAAGAAATATCAAAAAAATTTGGCAAGAAAAAAACATACCGCCTTGGTTGCGTAATCAAATTCCATTATTATTTTATAATGATAGATTTATTAGCGCCTTGGGAGTTTTTATTGTAAATACTAATGAAAAAAATAAAAAAATTTGGAAAATTACATGGAAAAATAAAATTCCATCAAAAAATATAAATCAATTTATATTCGTATAAAATTACTGAATAGAATAAAAAATTATTCTTTAAAATTAGCCGTTAAGTGATCAACTATATTTATGTTAATTCTTTTATATAATGGTATAAATTTTTTAATTTTATGTGATAATAGTGGTTTATTAATATTATTCCATCGTAACTCATCTATTAAAAACAGTTCTGTTTTTTTTGCAAGATCAGGCAATATTGGTTTTAAAAAAATCATAATAATTCTAAATAAATTAATACCTAAAGTAGATATAATTTGTAATTCAGAATTTTTCGGATCTTGTTTAGCAATTAACCATGGCTTTTTTTCATTAATATAATGATTAGCCATATCTAATAACATCATAGATTTACGAATAACAGAACTAAAATCACGATTTTCTAAAAAAATTTCAATATCTTTCGAAGAATCAATAAAATACTGATACAATTTTATATCATTTAAAGTACGAGATAAAAAATTATCAAAATATATATTAATAAAGCTGGCATTTCTTGCTGCTAAATTTACGAGTTTATTGACAATATCGCTATTGATTTTATGAACAAAATCTTTTAAATTAATTTCAATATCATTAATATTATTTGACAGTTTACTCGCAAAATAATAACGTAAACTATCAGAATCAAAATATTTTATCCAGTCTTTTGCTGTTAATAAAACACCACGCGATTTAGATAACTTTAATCCGTTCATAGTAAGATAACCATGTACAAAAATACTATTTGGTTTTCTCAGATTGGCAGCTTCTAATATTGCAGGCCAAAATAAAGTATGAAAATAAATAATATCCTTACCGATAAAATGATATAATTCGTATTCAGAGTCTGTACACCAAAGATCTTTGAAATGTAATTTTTTATTAAAACTACACAAGTTTTTAAAGGCACTAATATAACCAATAGGAGCGTCAAGCCAAACATAAAAATATTTATTTAAATAATTAGGAATTTTAAATCCAAAATATGGTGCATCTCTAGAAATACCCCATTGTTTTAATCCTATTTTAAACCATTCTTCCGTTTTATTAATCACGGTATTATGTAAAACACCAGAATGTATCCAATTTTTCAAAATAGAACTAAAAAATGGTAAATCAAAATACAAGTGTTTTGTTTTTTTTAAGATAGGATGTTGACCTGAAATAACAGAAATTGGATCTATGAGATCTACAGGTTCATAAGTAGCGCTACATACCTCACAATTATCTCCATATTGATTTTTTGATTTGCAATTAGGGCAAGTCCCCTTAATAAATCTATCAGGAAGAAAAATATTTTTTATATTATCATAAAACTGTGAAATTATTTTTTCTTGAATTAATCCTTTTTTTTGTAATTTGAGAAAAATTTTTTTTAAAAAATAAAAATTTTCCGTGCTATGAGTAGAATAATAATTATCATGAGAAATATTAAAATTCAAAAAATCTAATTTATGCTCTTTTATCACATCACCTATTAATTGTTCTGGAGAAATTTCTAATTTTTCAGACTGCAACATAATGGCAGTACCATGCGCATCATCTGCAGAAATAAACCAAACTTCACGACCACGCATTCTATGATAACGAGCCCAAATATCAGCTTGAATATGTTCTAACATATGACCAATATGTATTGGTCCATTAGCATAAGGAAACGCACAAGTAATTAAAATTTTTCTATTAGCCATATATATTGTGTTTCTTTGAATAAGTAAAAAATGTATAAAATTCAATTAATTCTAAAAGATTTTTCATTATATCTATAAAAAATTATTCTTGGTCAATACGACTACAAACTACTCCATTTTGCTGTTTATATTTAGCTTCGCGCCTAGAAGAATAAGGACGCAAAACAGATTTGGAAAGCATTTCAAAACTCAATGCTGCAATTTTCATTTGAGGTCGTAATACCAATGTTAATTTTCCGGAATTAAAAATTTCTAATACAATATTACCTTCCCATCCCGGATCAATACGATGTGAGGTAGCATGAACCATTAAACCTAAACGAGCTAAAGAAGACCGACCATCTAACCAACCTACTAAATTATTTGGCATGATTATATTTTCAAAAGTAGAAGATAGAGCTAAAGTACCTGGTTGTAAAAAAAATGGTTTTTCTGAAGAAAAAGATATTTCATCGCTCATAATTTCTGATAAAGATAATGCTATATTTTCTTTAGAACCACTTAAATCAATACATGCTCTTTTATGATCATGAAAAATACGAAACTTGTCACCAAGGTGTATATCAACTGTAATACCATTAATTAATTGTTTTTTAGGATATGGTATAATAATCAATTCTTTTTTATTTAATAAAATCTCAATATCTTCATCACATAATCGCATTCATTGTCCTATTATATCACATATAATTTATTTAAATATTTTCTATAATACAAAATACATACAGATAATTTATTATAACTATTAAAAAATATGTAATAGCAGAGACATAATGAGATATCTACTGCTATTGAAATCAATCATACTATAAAATACTTATACGATGATATTAATATACATTTATATATGCATTCAAATTATGAGACTATTTTCCATTTTGTATGAAAAATACCATCTTTATCAATACGTTTATAAGTATGTGCACCAAAAAAATCTCGTTGCGCTTGAATTAAATTGGCAGGTAATAACTCTGATCGATAACTGTCATAATATGCAATAGCGGAAGAAAAAGCGGGAACTGGAATACCGTATTCTACAGAGGAAATTACTATTTTACGCAAAGAACTCTCATATAAATTAGCAATTTTTAAAAAATAAGGAGTTAATAGTAAATTAACAATATCTTTATCCTTAGAATACGCATCTGTTATTTTTTGTAAAAAACTTGCTCGAATAATACACCCTGATCTAAATATTTTTGCAATCTCTCCAAAATTTAAATTCCATGAATATTTTTTTGATGCTTTCTTTAATAATGAAAATCCTTGTGCATAAGAGATAATTTTACCTAAATATAAAGCTTTTCGTACTTCTTCAATATATTTTTTTTGATCTTTAGCAATAATATCTAAATTAGGTCCTTTTAATATATTAGATGCAATAGATCGTTGGACTTTTAAAGAAGATAAATATCGTGCAAAAACAGATTCTGTAATCAATGATAAAGGCTCACGCAATTCTAAAGCACTAGCACTAATCCATTTTCCAGTGTTTTTATCTTCTGCTTGATCTAAAATCATATTAAGAAGATCATTTCCATCATTATCTTTTTCCAAAAATATATTTTTTGTAATATCTATTAAATAACTATTCAATTCACCTTGATTCCAATCATGAAAAATACTTGCTAATTCTTGATTAGTACTATTTAGAACTGTTTTTAATATTTGATAAGATTCTGCAATAAGCTGCATATCGCCATATTCTATACCATTATGAACCATTTTTACATAATGACCAGCGCCATCAGATCCAATATAACTCACACATGGTTCACCATTAAATTTTGCCGAAATTTTTTTAAGCATGGGAGCAATTCGAGCATATGCTTCTTTTGTTCCACTAGGCATAATGGATGGACCCTTTAAAGCTCCAGATTCGCCACCAGAAACTCCCATACCAATAAAATCAATTCCTTTTTTAGATAAAATATCGTGTCTACGTATAGTGTCTTTATAAAAAGTATTACCACCATCGATTATGACGTCACCTTTATCTAAATAAGATAAAAGCGATGTAATTGTTGCATCCGTGGCTTGACCAGATTTAACCATTAGGAGAATACATCGAGGTTTTATTAATGAATTAACAAAATCTTCAATGGAAAAATAAGGAAAAATCTTTTTACCTATGTTACTTTGAATAACCTCTTCAGTTATTTTTCTAGTTCTATTAAAAATAGAAACAGTATAATTATGACTTTCTATATTCAAAGCTAAATTTTTTCCCATTACTGCCATGCCTATAACGCCAATATTCTGTTTAGCCATTTCTTTCCCTTATTTAATATGCTAAATAATATATATGATATATAATATACTATATATTATATTTATAAATATATTGTAAAATAAAGAGAATAAGATAATTTTATGGTATAAATCAATATATCTATTTATAAATAGTTAAAAATACTATTTTAGTTATTTACAAGACAATAAATGCCTCTTTTTTAAGGTATCAATAACTGTTATCAGATTTAAATCTTGATCTTGTAATAAGACTATTAAGTGATAAATTAAATCTGCAGTTTCATTTATTAATTCATTTTTATCTTTTTTCATAGCTGCTAATATCGTTTCGATAGCCTCTTCTCCCACTTTTTGTGCAATCCGTTTCGTTCCAGAGTGATATAAATCTTTTGTATAAGAATTTTTTTTAAATGTTTTTTTTCGAGTATTAATAATTTCTTCTAATTCAAATAAAAAATGTAAAGGATATTTTTTTGAAAAAAAACAACTTTTTTTACTTAAATGACATGTATCTCCAATAGCGGAAACCAATATTAATAATGTATCATAATCACAATCTGGACTAATTTCGATAACTCTTAAAAAGTTACCGGAAACTTCTCCTTTTGTCCACAAACGTTTTTTAGTACGTGAATAAAAAGTAACTAAACCCTCTCTTTGTGTTTTTAATAATGCATCATAATTCATATAACCATGCATTAATACTGTATGAGAGGCATAATTTTGAATTACAACCGGTATCATATTATGAGTTTTTGACCAATTGAGTCTAGATAAATCTTGTTGTGTTAACATTCTCTCACTTCTATTCCTTTTTTAATTAAAAAACTTTTTAAATTTTGAATATGCACAATATTTTTATGAAATACAGATGCTGCTAATACACCATCTATATTAGTATGATAGAACACATCATAAAAATGCTCTATTTTTCCAGCACCTCCTGATGCAATCAAAGGCACTTGACATATTTTTCTCATTTTTTTTAATTGTATTAAATCATATCCATTCTGTAAACCATCTTGATTCATCATATTTAATACTATTTCTCCCGCTCCATATTTTTGTACTCTTTGTATCCAATCACATGTTTTCCAATTTGTTTGATATCTCCGATCAATATCACCTGTGTATTGATGCACCATATAACAGTTTTTTTTATGATCCCACCATGAATCAATGCCTACTACTATACATTGGACTCCAAAACGATTAGCCATTTCTGTTATTAAATAAGGATTTATTAAAGCTGAAGAATTGATAGATATTTTATCTGCGCCAGAAGATAAAATAATTTGTGCATCTTGTACACTTTTAATACCCCCTGCAACACAAAAAGGAACATTGATAATTTCTGCAACTTTTTCAATCCACTTTCTATCTACTAACTTATTTTCTGTAGAAGCTGTGATATCATAAAAAACTAATTCGTCTATACCTTCTTCTGTATATTTTTGAGATAAAGCCAGAATATCACCCACTACTGTATGATCTTGAAATTGTACACCTTTTACTACTGATCCATCTTTAACATCAAGACACGCTATTATCCGTTTTGCCAGCATTTTAACGCCTCTTGTATAGTAATCTGCCCCTCTAATAAACTACGTCCGATAATAATACTTTTTACTCCAATATTTTTCAGTAAACTAATATCATGGTATGTACTAATGCCACCAGAAGCTTGAAAATGTATATTATTAAAATTTTGACAAATTTCTTGGTATAATTTTATGTTAGGACCTGATAATGTACCATCTCTAGAAATATCTGTACATAAAACATGTTTGAGTCCTGTATCAGAAAAAAAATTTAATATTTCTTCTAAACTAATATCCGTTGTTTTCTGCCATCCATTTATTGCAATTTTTTTATGATTATCCTTGTTGACGTGTACATCTAATGCTAAAACAATAGAATCTGCACCGTAAGTATTTAACCATTTTTTTACTATATTTTTTTTTTCAATTGCAACCGAACCAATAACAACTCTTTTCGCTCCCAACATAAGAAGTGTATTAATATCTTCTTCTGTTCTTATACCACCGCCGATTTGTAAAGAAATAATTTTATAAGATATAATATCTTTAAAAAATTGCAATTGTCTTTTAGAGCTATTTTGAGCACCATCTAAATCAACTAAATGAATTATTTTAACACCTTTTTTATGGTACTCGTTTAAATAATTGTACAAATCAATATCATAACACGTTTTTTTACAATAATTACCTTGATATAAACGAACTACTTGATGATTAATAATATCAAATGCTGGAATAATCATATTATTATATCTCTAAGAAATTTTTTAATAATTGAGCTCCAATATCTCCAGACTTTTCAGGATGAAATTGAACACCAAAAAAATTGTTTTTTTGTATAACAGAACTAAAAGATATTCCATAATCGGAACAGGCTAATGTATACTTATTAATAGGTACAAAATAACTATGTACAAAATAAAATCTAGATCCCGTTTTTATATTATTAAATAATATACTACCGCGATTAAAAATAATTTTATTCCATCCAATATGCGGCAATGTAATATTTTTATTTCTTAATCGATAGACTGGAGTCTTTAATATTCCTAATGTTTTAATACCACCACCCTCTTCACTAAAATTGCATAACAATTGCATGCCAAGACAAATGCCTAAAACAGGTGTTTTAACATTACAAATTACATTTACTATCATATTTCTAGATAATTCTCTCATTGCAGTTACTGCGCTACCAACTCCAGGAATAACTATTTTTTTGGCATTATGTACTACTGCAGGATCACATGTCACTATAGTCGTATATCCTAACTTTTTTATTGCAATAGTGATTGACGCTAAATTAGCACATCCGGTATTTAATATCACTATAGGCATCATAAAATTCCCTTTGAGGTTGGTAAAACATCCCCATCTATTTTAATTGCTTGACGCAAAGCTCTTCCAAATACCTTAAATAAACTTTCGGCGGAGTGATGATCATTCCGACCCAAACTCGATAGGTGTAATGTAATATTCATGGAATAAGAAAGAGAATAAAAAAAATGTTCAATCATATTGGTATTTAAATCACCAATCATTTGATAAAGAAAATTAGATTTAAATTTAAAATATGGACGACCAGATATATCTAAAATACAACTAGCTTGAGCTTCATCCATAGGTAAACAAAAACCAAAACGACTTAAACCTCTTTTTTGTCCCAACGCTTTTAACAATGCTTGACCTAAAACTATACCTGTATCTTCTACTGTATGATGATCATCCACATTAAGATCACCTTTGGCTAAAATTTTTATATAAATCCCGCTGTGTAATGATAATTGTTCTAACATATGATCAAAAAATTTGATACCAGTGCTAATAGAGCTTTTTTCTGGTAAATCTAAACTGACTTGTACATATATTTTTGTTTCTTGTGTTTTTCTAACTATTTCGCTATATCTATTTCTGGTTAAAATAATTTTCAAAATATCAGTCCAAGTACACTTATCTTCTTGATATTGAATCCCCATCACATTTATATTTTTAGCTAACTCCATATCTGTATCTCTATCACCAATAACATAACTACGATTTCGGTCAATTAAATTATCGATTAACCATGGTTGTAATAATTTAATTTTAGGTTTTCTACACTCACATTGATCACGTAAAAAATGAGGACAAATAAGAATATCATCAAATGTAATACCTTCCGAATAAAATATATCCAGCATAAAAAAATGGGGCGTATTAAATTTTTCTATAGGAAAAGTGGAAGTACCCAAACCATCTTGGTTTGTCACCATGACTAACTTGTATTCGAATTGAATTAATTTAGATAATGAGGAGATAACATGTTTTTTAAATATTAATTTTTTTATATTATCTACCTGAAAATTACTTACAGGTTCATCAATCAATGTCCCATCGCGATCAATAAATAAAATTTTATCTTTCACTTATTCCTCATAATATTGTTTTTTAAACAAAAACGTTTAAGTTCATCTATTACATAAATACATTCAGTGCGCGTGCCAATAGAAATTCGTATACAATTTTTTAAATACATTTTTTTATTTTGATTTCTTAAGATAATCCCTTTACTCCATAATTCTTTAAAAATTTTTTCACACATTTTAAACTGTACTAATACATAATTAGCACTGCTATCAAAAATTTTCTCTGTACAAGGTAACGTCTTTAACTCTTCCATAAACCATATACGATTAAGATCATTTGATAATACTCTCTTCTTCATTAATTCAATCGATTTACTCTCCAGTGATTGACATGCAATATCAGTAACTGGTATTGAGATAGGATATGGACTAATCACTTTATTCAAAATATTAATAACTTCTTTATTAGCTAAAATAAAACCACATCTAATAGCAGCTAAAGAAAATGCTTTAGAGAGAGTTCGCAAAATAACTAAGTGAGAATATTTTTTTAAATAAGTAATCATACTATCTTTCAAAGAAAATTCAATATAAGCTTCATCTACTACAATTAAAGCTTTTCCTGCAGTTATATTTAACAATTTTATGATATCATTTTGTAATATTATAGTGCCTGTTGGATTGTTAGGATTACATATATATATAATTTTTACTGAGTGTAAATTTAATTGAATATTTATTAAATCTAGTTGCCAAATATTTTTTTTAGTAGGAATTTTTCGAGCTAAAACATCAAATATATTTGCAGTAATTTGATACATATCATATGTTGGAGGGCAATAAACGATGACATCCTTTCTCGGTTCACAAAAAGCTTTAATTAAAAGCTCAATACCTTCATCAGCACCTCTTGTCACTAAAACATTATTATATTCTATATTCACATAATTAGCATAAGCAGAAATGAGTTCTGTAGGTTGACATTCTGGATATCGATTCCACTCTTTTTTTTTCAACGTAAAAAATACTGGAATAGGTGATTCATTAGCATTTAGACACACAGTACCATGACCACCAATTCGCCTTGCAGATTGATAAGGTATGAGATTTTTAATATTTTCTCTTACTAAATTTATAACATTATCTTTTGTCATATTGATTCCTTTAACATATTCATGCGAATTGTTACTGCATTCTTGTGTGCTTCTAATTTTTCTGCTTCAGATAAAATAACAAGAGAAGAAGCTAATGTCATAAAACCAGAATATGTTAATTCTTGAACTAATATACGCTTTTGAAAATCAGATAATCCTAATGCAGAATTAGTAATAGATTTACCATATGTTGGTAAAACATGATTAGTGCCTGATGCATAATCACCGGCTGATTCAGGAGACCAGGGACCAAGAAAAACAGAACTAGCATTAGAGATTTTATCTAATATACTTCTAGGATTTTCAATTTGAATAATCAAATGTTCAGGCGCGTACAAATTAGATATTTCAATACATTGTAATATATCCCTAGCAATAATAATTTTACTATTTTTTAAAGAATGATTAATGATATTTAATCTAGATAATTTTTTTGATTGTTTGTTAAGAGAAAAAATAACTTTTTTCGCTATTTCTACATCGGGAGTAATTAAAATAACCTGAGAAGAAATATCATGTTCAGCTTGTGATAATAAATCAGCAGCAATAAAATCAGGATTAGATTTTGTATCGGCAATAATCAAAAGTTCTGAAGGCCCTGCTAACATATCTATTGCAGGTCCATTTAAAGTAGTACTTACTTGAAATTTTGCTTCTGTCACATATACGTTACCAGGACCAAAAATCTTATCAACTTTAGGAATTGTTTCAGTACCAAAAGCAAGAGCAGCAATCGCTTGGGCGCCGCCAATTTGAAAAATTTTATTAATTCCACATAAAGATGCAACATATAATATTTCATCGCTTATTGGAGGTGGAGAGCAAAGAATAACTTCTTTACATTTTGCGATATTAGCAGGTATTGCCAACATTAATACAGTAGAAAATAAAGGTGCAGTACCACTGGGTATGTAAATACCAACAGAATTTAATGGTATACTAATTTGCTGACAACGCACTCCAGATTGAGTTTCAATATCTATTGTAGGCATAATTTGAGCTTGATGAAAACATTCAATATTTTTTTTTGCAATTAAAATAGATTTCTTTAAATCTCTATTGATGTTTCCTAAAGATAAGTCAATTTTTTTGTCAGAAATCTGAAATTCATCTAGTGTATAATTATCAAATAAAATCGTGTATTCATGAATTGCTTTATCACCATACTTGCATATATTTTCAATAATTTTTTTTACTTCTTTTGTGATTATATTTTTACGTGTTACTATTGGCCTTAATAAAATTTTTTTTCTTTCATGTGCACTGAGTGTATTCCAGTAAAAGATTTTTTTTATATCTTGCATCACATCTCTACTCCATCATTTTTTCAATTGGCAAAACTAAAATCGAACTAGCCCCTAGATTTTTTAGTTCTTCCATTGTCTCCCAAAATAATGTTTCACTGCTTACCATATGCATAGCCACTCTAGTATCATCACCTGCTAACTTCAAAATGGTTGGTCGTTCAGCTCCATGCAATAAAGAAATAACCTCTTCTAATTTTTTTACTGGAGCATGTAACATAATATATTTGGATTCTCGAGCTTTTATAACTCCTTGTATTCTTGTCATTAATTTGCTAATCACTTCTTTTTTTGAAGAATTAATATATCCGCTTTTAGAAATTAAACATGCATTAGAATGAAAAATTACTTGTACTTCACGTAAGCTATTAGATTCTAATGTCGCGCCAGTAGAAACTAAATCACAAATAACATCGGATAAACCTGCTCGCGGAGCGACTTCAACTGATCCATTTAACAAACAGGTTTTAAAAATAATATTTTTTTTATCAAGATATTTTTTTAATAAATGAGGATAAGAAGTGGCAATTCTATTATTTTTTAAACAATTTATATCTAAATATTGAGAGTTTATAGGAACTGCAATCGATAATCGACAAATTCCAAAATCTAAACGTTTTAATACAATATAAGAGCTTTCTAATCTCTGAGCTTCTCGACATAATAATACTTCTTCTAAAACATTAGCACCTACAATACCTAAATCCACTACTCCATCCATAACTAATCCAGGAATATCATCGTCACGGACTAACATAACGTCCAATGGCATATTTTCAGCAAATACTATCAATTTTTGCTGTTTTAAGTTGATTTTTATTCCACATTTAGTTAGCAATTTGATTGAATCATTACTCAAACGACCAGTTTTTTGCATAGCTATACGTACACGATTGTTATTCATTGCTTTTATAATTCCTTAAAAAATATTTTATATATGTAATATATAAATTTTATTTTTTATCAAAAATAATATGATTTTAAAAATATATAATATATCTCTAAAACCAATTGTTTCTTTTTAAAACCATTTATAAAATATTTAATAATGTGAATTTATACAGTTATAAAAAGATCAAATTTCAATAATCACTATAATAGCGGCATCACTACCAAACATTTTTGGAGCTTGATGAAAAGCTATAATATCAGGATGTTGAGATAACCAAAAAGGTATTTGTTGCTTTAAAATACATTTACCATATCCATGCATAATATGAGCACAAAAAATTTTTTCTTTACGGCAAATGGTAATTAATCGACCTAATTCTTTTTGCGCCTGATATTGCGTTAATCCATGTAAATCAATAAAAATATCTGGATTATATTTTTCTTTTTTTAAATTTTTTAAAATTTTATGTGAATGTCTACTGCGTACATAAGATACTGGATTATCTTGAAATAAATATTTTTTTTTGTTTGTATAAGAAAAATAATGAATATGCCCATCTTCTTCAATATACAGACGTTTTAGTAAATTAGTATTTTTTACTTTATGAATGCGGGAATGAAATATGGTATCCTGTACTATCTCACGTGTATTAGTTAAATATTGACGAAATAAAATATTATCCTCGGTGGCACATTGCCTCTTTTTATTCATGATTATTAATTACCAAACTCTTGATAAATATATATAATTACAGTAACATTTTTTGTACAATATTTTCTATTATGACTTATAATATTTTTATTAATTATATATTTTAGTTTTTACAAAAACAACAAATAAAAAAGTTTCTCAACATTGCATATAAAATAATGTATTAAAAGACATTTAAAAAAAATAAAAATTTTAATATAAAATAGTAATATATGAAAAAATATTTTTATTTTTTTTGAATAATAATATCTTTTAAAAAAAAATGTGAGCTATATAAAAATGCCTGGAAATACAATTGGAAAAATCTTTCGTGTAACTACTTTTGGAGAATCTCATGGTTCTGCATTGGGCTGTATAGTAGATGGAATGCCGCCAGGATTAAACCTTTCCCCTGAAGATTTACAACATGATTTAAATCGAAGAAAACCTGGACAATCTCGTTATACAACACCGCGTAATGAAGCAGATAAAGTACATATATTATCTGGAATATTTAACGGAATCACCACTGGTACCAGTATTGGATTAATTATTCATAATACTGATCAACGCTCTCAAGACTATCAGAATATCAAAGATATATTTAGACCGGGACATGCTGATTATACTTATGAAAAAAAATACGGAATAAGAGATTATCGTGGTGGCGGACGCTCTTCAGCTAGAGAAACTGCCATGCGAGTTGCAGCCGGTGCCATTGCAAAAAAATATCTCAAAACACAATATGGAATTTCTATACAAGCATATTTGTCAGCTATGGGTAACATTAATTGTGAATTTCACTCATGGGAAGAAGTAGAAAAAAATCCATTTTTTTGTCCTAATTCAAAAAAAATCTTTGCTTTACAGAATATGATTAAAGATCTAAAAAAAATGGGTGATTCTACCGGAGCAGAAATCACAATTATTGCACAAGGCGTTCCTGTTGGACTCGGAGAACCGGTATTTGATCGCCTTAATGCTGATTTAGCACATGCATTAATGAGTATTAATGCAGCAAAAGGTATAGAAATTGGTGATGGATTTTCATCTGTTCATAAAAAAGGAAGTGAATATCGTGACGAAATAACTCCGAATGGATTTAATACCAATAATGCAGGAGGGGTTTTAGGTGGTATTAGTAACGGTGACAATATTATTTTAAGAGTGGCTTTTAAGCCAACATCTAGTATTAGCAAAAAAGGAAAAACAATTAATAAAAATCATGAACCAGTTGATATAATTACAAAAGGTCGTCATGATCCATGTGTTGGTATTCGAGCTGTACCGATTACAGAAGCCATGGTAGCAATTGTATTAATGGATCATTTATTAAGATTTAGGGCGCAGTGCAATGACCATGATCTTTTTAATACAAAAAAATAAATTACTATCCAATATATAAATATAAAAAATTATATTATATACAAAATTTTATATTCTCATTATCTTTAGATAAGATAAATATATTCATAAGTGTCTTATTTTATAAAATTATATTTTTATTGTATGTAATCATGATATCATCCATAAATTTTACGCATTCATGATCATAAATATTAAAAAAATAAATAAAAACATTATTTTATAGAAATTAATTATTATTTTATAAAATCAAGACATACTGAACGTTCTTTATTGCTAATAAAAAGTTAATAATGCTAAAAAATCATAATTAGTTATGAAATATTATTTATTAATAGAAAATTATTTATCTTCATTTAAAATATATGTCAAACACACCATAAAGTTTTTATGGAGGAGGACAACTTATGTTCACAGGAAGTATTGTAGCACTCATCACACCCATGGATCTAAAAGGTGAACTCTGTAGATCTAGTTTAAAAAAAATAATAGATTATCATGTTCATAATAAAACAAAAGCTATTGTTTCTGTTGGAACGACTGGAGAATCTGCTACATTAAACCAAAAAGAACATGTTAATATTGTTATGATGACATTGGAAATAGCAGATAAACGTATTCCTATTATTGCAGGCACAGGCGCTAACGCAACAACAGAAGCCATATCACTAACTAAAAAATTTGAAAAATCTGGTATTGCAGGCTGTTTAACTGTAACACCCTACTATAATAGACCTACTCAAGAAGGATTATATCAGCATTTTAAAGCAATTTCAGAAAACACTGAATTACCACAAATTTTATATAACGTACCAAGTCGTACAGGTTGTGATTTACTACCCCAAACAATTGCTCGTTTATCTCATCTTAAAAACATTATAGGTATTAAAGAAGCTACTGGTGATTTATCCAGAATTAATAAGATTAAAATATTAGTCAAAAATGATTTTTTGTTAATTAGCGGAGATGACATAACAGCTTTAGATTTTATGCAATTAGGTGGTCATGGTGTCATATCGGTTACGGCAAATATAGCAGCTCACGAAATGACACAGATGTGTTCTTTCGCACTAAAAAAAGATTTTGTTCAAGCTAGAAAAATTAATCAAAAACTAATGCTATTACATGAAGCATTATTTATAGAGCCCAATCCAATGCCAGTAAAATGGGTATCTAAAAAAATTGGACTAATAAAACATGATACACTGCGATTACCTATGACGCCAATTATTAATTCAACCTGTTTAAAACTCGAAAAAGCTCTTACATATGCAAATCTCTCATTATCGAAAATATAATATTGTATTTTTTAAAGAAATCATAATTCTACCCATTATATTTTTTTTTATTACTTCTTGCTCTTATATAGATAATTTTCAAAAAAAAAATATTTTTTTGTATCAAGAGAAAAAGTGCAAATTAAAAAAATTAATTATACCAAAAAATTTAAATTTTCCAGAACCTGATAAAGAATATAATATACCTTATACAAAAAAAGAACTAAATCAAAAAAAATATAGTATATTTCCTCCAATATCATATTAAAATAGAAAGAAGAGGCAATCCATAAAAAATAAAAAAATTATTATATTATAAATATATATATCAATTAATTCTATATCTCAAGTGTAGAGTATCATTGCGATATTCTGCACTTTGTATATTTTTATAAAAATTATAGATTTATAAATAATATTAAATACAATTATACTAGTAATCTTTGCATAATATTTTGATACATCAAAGACAATATCTTTAAATCAGATATTTTAACGCATTCGTTAATCTTATGAATAGTACTATTTGTAAGACCTAATTCTATGATTTCAGAGCCCATGATTGATATAAAACGACCATCTGATGTACCACCAGAGGTAGATAACATAGGTTTATTTTGATTAAATTTTAAAATACATTTAGTTACCTTATTAATTAAAATTCCTTTTTTAGTAATAAAAGGATAGCCAGATAAAGACCATTTAATAGAATATTTTATATTTTTTTTATCTAATATACTATGAAATGCTAATTTAATTTCTCTAACTGATAATTCTGTGCTAAAACGCAGATTAAATTTAACACATAAAGACTCAGGAATAACATTACTAGAATCTTCACCAGCATGAATCGTAGGGATATTAATTGATGTAGGAGGAAAATAATCATTGCCATTATCTAATTTTATAGATAAAATTTCTAAAATAATAGGTAATCCTTTATGTATAGGATTATCTGCAAGTTCAGGATAAGCAATATGACCTTGTATTCCATGAATAGTTAAATCTGCTGTTATTGATCCTCTACGTCCATTTTTTATAACATCCCCTATAATAGAAGTGCTTGATGGTTCTCCTACAATACAATAATCAATTTTTTCACTTTTTGATATTAAATAATCAACTACTTTTTTTGTACCATGCACAGCACTAGACTCTTCATCAGAAGTAATTAAAAAAGACAACCGTCCTGAATAATTGGGACACTTTATTACAAAACGTTCAGCCGCAACTATCATAGCAGACAAAGCACCTTTCATATCTGATGCTCCTCTACCAAATAATATTCCATTATCGATTATGGGATTGAAAGGATCAGTATGCCATTTTGTATTATCACCAGGAGGTACAACATCAGTATGTCCTGCAAATGTTAATGTTGTACCTTCACCGCGATATGCCCAAAAATTTTTTGTATCAGCAATATTAATGGTTTTAACTATAAAACCAATTGCAAGTAATCGTTGTATTAAAATATCTTGACAACCTAAATCTTGAGGGCTGATAGATGGAATTCGTATGAGATCTTGTGTTAATTTAACAATAGGACAAATCATTTTTTTTCCTAGAAAGTGATTAATTCTTTAATATATTAAAAAATTATAGAGTATAAAGAACTCTATAATTTTCTTAATATGACTTGACACGATTTAAGAATCTAATAAAAATTGTGCTTTCTGTATTATATTTTCCACAGTAAATCCAAACTTTTGAAATAAATCTTCTGCAGGCGCAGAAGCACCAAATGTTTTCATTCCAATAACTAAACCCTTTAAACCTACATATTTATACCAAAAATCTTCTATACTAGCCTCAATAGCAATTCTTTTTATAACATCGGATGGTAATATTTCCTCTTTATATGAAATGTCTTGATTATCGAAAATATTAGTAGAAGGCATGGATACTACACGAACAGAATATCCCAAGGAAAAAATATGTTTTGCTGCTGCTAGAGTAATAGATAATTCAGAACCAGTAGAAATAAAAATAATATCTAAAGGTGCTTTACTATCATATAATATATACGCTCCGCGAGCGATATTTTCTAATTGTTGAGGATTTCTATTAAATTGTTGTAAATCTTGCCGTGATAAAATAAGTGCTGTAGGGCCCAGTTTTTTTTCAATTGCCATCTTCCATGCTACTGCTGTTTCCACTTGATCACTGGGTCTCCAAACAACTAAATTTGGAGTCATTCGTAAATTAGCTATTTGTTCTATAGGTTGATGTGTAGGACCATCTTCACCTAATCCAATAGAGTCATGAGTATAAATAAAAATATGATTACTATTCATGAGTGAAGCCATACGAACCGCATTACGCGCATATTCAACAAAAATTAAAAATGTTGCAGTATATGGAATAAATCCTCCATGCTGTGATATGCCGTTAGCAATAGCAGTCATACCAAATTCACGAACACCGTAATGAATATAGTTACCGGATGCACAATCTTTTATAGACATTGAAGACGAACACAAGGTTAAATTACTAGGAGCTAAATCAGCCGATCCTCCAATTAATTCAGGTAATAAAGGTTGAAAATGTTCTAATATATTTTGAGACGCTTTACGGGTAGCAATTTTTTTTGGATTATTTTGCAGATTAAAAATAAAATTATTTGTTTTTTGATTCCAATGAATAGGCAAGGCTTTATTAATACGTCTTATATATTCTTTAGCTAAATCAGGATATTGTAATTTATACGAATCAAATAAATCATTCCATAATTTTTCAGATTTTACTCCCTGTTTAGCAGCATTCCATTTTTGATATATTTTGTCAGGTACTTCAAAAGAAGAGTATTTCCATTTTAATTTTTCTTTTACTAAAGTAATTTCCTCATCTCCCAGAGGAGAACCATGTGATTCTGCACTTCCAGATTTATTAGGTGATCCAAAACCAATAATAGTATTACAAATAATAATTGAAGGTTTATGTAAAATATTTTTTGCTTCTTGAATGCTTTTTCTAATAGACTCACTATCATGCCCATTCACATTATTAATCACATGCCAATTGTACGATTCAAATCGTTTTTCTGTATCATCAGTAAACCAATTCGATATACGACCATCTATCGATATTCCATTATTATCATAGAAAACAATTAATTTACCTAATTTTAAAGTACCTGCTAAAGAGCATACTTCATGTGAAATACCTTCCATTAGACAGCCATCACCTACAAATACCCAAGTATAATGATCAACAATGTCATAATTTTTTCGATTAAAATAAGCTCCTAAAGTTTTTTCAGCTATAGCCATTCCAACAGCATTAGCTAATCCTTGCCCTAAAGGGCCGGTGGTTGTTTCCACACCAGGTGTTTCACCGACTTCAGGATGGCCGGGTGTTTGAGAGTTTAATTGTCGAAAATTTTTAATTTCTTTAATTGATAAGTTATATCCAGTAAGATGCAATAAACTATATAACAACATCGATCCATGGCCATTAGATAATATAAAACGATCACGATTGTTCCATTTCGGATTAAGTGGATTATGTTTTAAAAACTCTCTCCATAATACTTCAGCAATATCTGCCATACCCATTGGCATGCCAGGATGTCCTGATTTTGCATTTTGTACTGCATCGATACTTAATATACGAATAGCATTAGCTAATTGTTGGCGCGAACACATATATTTTCCTTAAGACCCAATATTTATTTATAATATAATTTATATTTCTTTAGAAAGTATTTTTTCTAAAGCCAATTGATCTTTACTAAACAATTGTATACCTTCTGACAGTTTTTGCACTGCCATTGAATCTTGATTATGCTCCCAACGAAATTCTGATTCAGATAATGGAGAAGGAGGTTTTGCAAAGATAGTAGGTGGTATTAGTTTTCTTTCTATTATTTCAGTATTAAGCTGTAACTCTCTTAACAAATTAACTGATATAGTTAAACGATCACATCCTGCTAAATATAAAACTTGATCAATATGACGAAAACTAGCACCCATAATTATTGTATTATAGGAATGCCGCTTATAAAAATTAAAAATTTTTCGCACCGATAAAACGCCTGGATCTTGTTCAAAAGAAGATGATGTTATTAAATTTTTAGATATATACCAATCATAAATACGACCTACAAACGGAGATATTAAGAAGACATTTGATTCAGCACAAGCACGTGCTTGTGCAAATGAAAATAAAAGAGTTAAATTACATAAAATATTTTCTTTTCGTAATTCTTCTGCCGCTTTAATGCACTCCCAAGTTGAAGCTAATTTTATCAATACTCTATCTCTTGAAATACCTTGTTCTTCATACATATTAATTAATTTTTGTGCTTTTAAAATACATTTTTCTTTATTAAAAGATAAACGTGCGTCTACTTCACTAGAGATATAACCAGGAATACACTGTAAAATTTTTATTCCTATATCAATTAGAATTTTATCGCTTGCATTTTCTATTTTTTGTTTATATGAACCACCTTTCTTTTTAGCATATTCTACTGCGTTATCAATAAGATTTTTGTTAGACGCTACTTTAACTGCCTGCAATATTAAAGAAGGATTTGTAGTGGCATCGTCTGGTTTATATTGATATATTGATTCTATATCACTTGTATCTGCAACAATAATCGTAAACTGTTTTAACTGATTTAATTGATTCAATGTTAACACCCCTCAAATATTCATAAACGTTTAAGTATAAATAAAATACGCTTTTACATGGTATTAAAATAGATGCAATCTATTTTGAACTAACTCTCTGAGTTTAATTAATATAAAATCATTACAAAGCATAATACATATTAACTAGTATCGTTTTATTACCAACGACACATTAGTACCTCCCAAACCAAAACTATTTGACATAGCAGTAGTAATTTTTTTTTTAATCACTTTACGTATAATATTCATATCTTTAGCATCAGCCTCTAAATTTTCAATATTAATAGTAGGGGCTATAAAATTATTCTGCAACATAATTAATATATAAATAATTTCATGTACTCCTGCAGCTCCTAAAGCATGCCCACTAATTGATTTAGTAGCAGAAATAATAGGTTTTTTCTCATGATAAAAAGCTTTTTTAATAGCTTGCAATTCTATTAGATCTCCAGCTACTGTCGATGTTCCATGTACATTTAGATAATCAATATATATATTTTTTTTATTTTTTGCCATATTCATACAACGAATAGCACCTTCCCCAGAAGGACAAACCATATTTTTCCCATCAGAAGTAGCAGAATATCCAATTATTTCTGCATAAATTTTTGCTGAACGAGATAGAGCAGAATTTAATTCCTCTAAGATCAATATACCTCCACCGCCAGAAATTACAAAACCATCACGATTTCTATCATATACGCGTGAAGCTTTAATAGGATTGTCATTAAATCTTCTTGATAGTACCCGCATAGCATCAAATTGATAAGATAACTCCCAACTAATTTCTTCAGCTCCACCGGCAAAAATTAGATCTTGTTTACCTGATTGAATAAGTTCAAATGCATTGCCAATACAATGAGCAGATGTTGCGCAAGCAGAACTAATAGAATAGTTAACTCCATAAATCTTAAATATACTAGATAAACAACCAGATATATTCGAAGACATCGATTGTATAGCAATATACGGACTAACAGATTTTAAGCCGCGTCTACTAGTCATAGCATTTATACCATATCTCTGATATTTAGGAGATCCACCTCCCGAACCTACAATTAATCCTACACGAGGATTTTTTTGATAATAGTTTTTTTTTAAACAAGAATCTATAATAGCTTGTTCCATAGATAAAAAAGCATATATAGAACTATCATTCATAAAACGAAAAATTTTATTTTTGCGTAAATTTTCTATATCTATTTTAATCTTTCCACACACATTACTTTTCATTCCAGCATTTTTCATTTCTTCTGAAAATACAATGCCAGACTTACCATAATATAAAGAATCAAAAACTTTTTTTTTGTCATTACCAATACTAGAAATAATGCCTAAACCTGTAATTACCACTCGCTTCACTATTTAACCTTACGTATAAAAAAATATGTTAATATATTATTATATAAGATTTATTTAAGATCTATAATTTCTCTATTTATATGTTTTTAAAAAAATAAATATAATTTTAATATTTCTTACAAAATATGTTAATTTGTTTAATTCATATATCTTACAAAACGATGAAATAATTATGGCTGTATGCAAATCATATATTAAAAAAAAATATAAAGGTATTCTTTATATTGTGCCCACACCTATTGGAAATTTATCGGATATTACATACCGTGCAGTAGAAATATTAAAAAATGTTCATATTATTGCTGCTGAAAATATTCATCATACCACTATTTTGCTAAATCATTTTGATATCAAAAATTATATAATAGCAATGAATAAACACAATGAAAAAAAGCAAAGCAATTATTTAATAGAACAATTAAAAAAAGGAAAAAATATTGCACTAGTTTCTAATGCAGGTACTCCTGTAATTAATGATCCCGGATATTTTTTAGTTGTAGAATGTCATTTAAACGATATTCAAATAACTCCACTTCCGGGAGCATGTGCTGCTATTACAGCAATAGTTGCTTCAGGAATATCAGCAAAGCGTTTTTGCTATGAAGGTTTTCTTCCTTCTAAAAAAAAAGAAAGATGCAATCTTTTAAAATCTTTACGAAAAGAAGAGCGCACTCTCATTTTTTATGAAACAAAACATAGAATATTAGAAAGCATTCAAGATATAATAGAGGAAATAGATGATAATCGATACATAACATTAGCAAAAGAAATCACAAAAAAATGGGAATTTATTTATAAAGAAAAAGCAAAAATAATATTAGAATGGGTGCAACATAATAAAAATTCTTATAAAGGAGAAACAGTTATTATTATAGAAGGATTTAAACCTCCAAAATATAAATTAATATCCCAAAAAGAAATTAATACATTTAATATATTACGTGCATTTTTAACACTTAAACAATCGGTTTATATTACATCTCAAATACATAAAACAAAAAAAAATAATTTATATCAATATGCAATAAAAAAAGAAGAAAAGTGACAAAATAATGAAAATAATATATAATTGGCTATTAGAAGTTGACCAAGACAGTCGCTGTTTAGTGTGATATAAAACTAAAAAGAGGAAAGTCCGGGCTCCATAGAGCAAGGCGCCAGGTAACCCCTGGAAAGCGCAAGCTTATGACTAGTGCAACAGAAAAAAAACCACCATTTTATTACAGAATGGAAAGGGTGAAAAGGTGTGGTAAGAGCACACCGCATAATTGGTAACAATTATGGCATGGTAAACTCCGCCTGGAGCAAAGCCAAATAGAGGTTATATGTATTGCTCGTACTTTTAAACCTGGGTAGGCTGCTCGAGTTAGTAAGTGATTACTATCCTAGATGAATGACTGTTAAATACAGAACCCGGCTTATAGGTCAACTTCTGACAAACATAAAATATATTATTTATATAATAAAGGTAATAAGTGTATTACCTTTAATAATTATTGATAAATAAATATTAATTTATCAGCTAATTACCTGATATTTGCATTTCAGATATTAAAATAGAACCACATTGAATATTAGTACGCTCATCAATATCGTTACTAATACTTACAATATTCTTCCACATATTTTTTAAATTGCCAGAAATAGTAATCTCGTGTACTGGATATTGAATTTGTCCATGATCAATCCAAAATCCGACTGCACCACGCGAATAATTTCCACTTATAATATCTACTCCTTGACCCATTAATTCCGTTATTAATAAGCCTTTATGCATTTTTTTTAATAATTCTATAAAAGATAAATTTTTGTTTTTTATAAACCAATTATAAATTCCACCCGCGTTACCAGTACTCACCGTTTTCATCTTACGAGCAATATAACTATTTAACAACCAAGTTTCTAAAACACCATTCTTAATAATATTTTTTACTCTTGTTGCCACACCCTCACCATCAAAAGGTTTACTCCCTAGACCTTTTTTTATATGAGGATTTTCTTCGATATCTAACCAATTAGGAAAAATATTTTTTTTAAAATCATTTATTAATAATGTGGATTTTTGATGTACATAATAACCACTAATAGCTTTGACAAGATGGGAAAACAAGGAAGAAGATATATTTGAAGAAAAAATAACTGGAGATTTTATACTCTTTATTTTTTTTGATCCTAACCTTGCAATTGCACGTGTAGCTGTTTTTTTACCTATTATTTCTGATGCATCTAAATCCTCAATTTTTCTAGATACAGAATAATCAAAATCTCTTTGCATAATATTATTCTCTTCAGCAATCACACAGGTATAAAGAGAATGACGAGTAGATTTATAACTTTCCAACATACCGAGACTATTACCAAACACTATAATATTAATATGACTATTAAAACAACTTCCTTCACTATTGATAATTCTTTTGTCATGATTAAATGCTGCTTGTTCTGCTGCAACAGCAAGATTAATAGAATTATTAATGTTAAATTCTAAAGGATGAAATAAATCGAGATCTATTTTCTGAGAATATAATAAATCTAATTCAGGTAAACCTGAAAAAAAATCAGAGGAAGAGTATTTAGCAATATTTAATGCTTTATCTACCATATTTTTAATACTATTCAGACTAAAATCTTTTGAGGAAACACTTCCTTTAGAGAATTGTTTATATACTGTAATTAATAACGCGCCATCTCTATTATATTCTATATGTTCGGTAATATTGTTTCTAATATTAATATTAATACCTATTGTTTTTTTTATAGAAACCTCAATAGAGCAATTTTTACCTTTAACTAATTCTAAAATCTTTTTAACTGTATTTATAAGAAATTTCTTTTCTTGTTCTATTTCTTGTATTAATTGCATTATTCTATCCTGATTTTTTATATTTAAATATAACCTTAAAAAAATATTATAAAATATAATTATATAAAAATTTTTATATCTAAATATAAGGAATGTTATATTGTGAGATATAATATTTTTAAAATATTAAAAATTTATTTTTATATTATACTTTTTTTGTATAAATTGTACAAAAACATTAAAATAAAAATATGATAATAAAAAATTTTTTATAAGGAAAAATAATTTTGAATAAGATAATTGCTGGTGAAAATATCCCTAATGATATTTATGTAATAATTGAAATTCCTGCATATTCTCATCCTATCAAATATGAAATAAATAAAAAATATAATGCTCTTTTTGTAGATAGATTCATATTAACACCTATGTTTTATCCATGTAACTACGGATATATTAACCAAACACTCTCTCTAGATGGAGATCCTTTAGATGTGTTAGTAACTTCTCCCTATCCTATACAATCTAATGCGGTTATTAAATGTAAACCTATTGGCATTCTTAAAATGAATGATGAGTCAGGAGAAGATGCAAAAATAATAGCTGTTCCGCATGAAGATATATCTAAAGAATATGAAAAAATAAATAATATATCAGAATTACCAAAACTATTAAAACAACAAATTGTGCATTTTTTTACAAACTATAAAAAAATAGAAAAAGAAAAATGGGTAAAAATTATTGGATGGGGCGATCATAAAGAGGCTAAATTAGAAATTAGAAATGCATATCAACGTGCCAAATAAAATATTCAATTAATTTTGTTGTATTAAATTAGATTTATATCAAGACATTAATATATTTTACTGCTTAATAATTTCAGTAATAACAACAAAAAATTTATTTATTTAAGTATATATTGAAACTTTTATTCACAATCATAAATTGCGATTATCATAATATATTTGATAGATTATTTTTATAAAAATAATGCTTCTATATTCATTACTGACATAATATATAAAAAATAGAATATAGATTCTATAAAAAATTTTTATATTTTTTATGTGCATCAAATGGTTATCTATAGATACTATCTTTATAGTATAAATATAATTTTTATATAAAATAATTAGATGATAAATTATCATAATTTTTTTGAAATATGCTAAAATAACATTATTGTAAAAAAATTTATTATGTATTTTATATAAAAGAGAAATAAAATGTCGCGTATATGTCAAATTACTGGCAAAAAGCAAATGGTTGGAAATAATCGTTCTCATGCAATGAATGCAACAAAAAGAAAATTTTTACCCAATATTCAATATCATCGTTTTTGGATACCAGAAGAAAAAAGATTTATTAAATTACGTATTTCCACTAATGGTATGCGCTATATTGATAAATATGGCATCGAATTAGTATTAAAAAAAATAAAGGAGAATGAATGGCTAAAAAAATTCGTGAAAAAATAAAAATGATTTCTTCTGCCGGAACCGGACATTATTATACTACAACTAAAAATAAAAGAAACACTCCAGACAAATTAGTTTTAAAAAAATATGATCCAGTTATTAGAAAACATGTTTTATACAATGAAGGAAAAATAAAATAAAAAAATTTTTTTTATATATATAAATTAAAAAAACCATTTTATAAAGTATAATTGAAAGAAATTATACTTTATAAAATATTTATTCTATCTAAAAATAAACTTTTATAACCAAAATATTTTATTCATTCTAAAATATATCACCAATAAATAACATTAATTCATTAAAAATATTTTTTAAAAAAGGAAATATAGACATTATTAAATTGTATAACAAAGAAATTCCAATTAATAAATTTAAAGATAATCCCATAGAAAATATAGATATTTGCGGAGATAAACGATTAATTATTCCCATAACAATATTTAATGCCAACAAAAAAATTATTATTGGTAATGACAATGTAATCCCATGTATAAAAATATATCCAGAAAATTTTAATATAATTAAAAATATATTGGCATACAAATAATTTTCATCAATAGGTATAGCATAAAAACTATTAACTAAAATATTAATTACCTGTAAATGACCATTTAATGCCAAGAAAAAAAATAACACATAAATATTTAATAAACGAGATATTATAGAAGTACCAAGATGAGTGTTCATATCAAAGAAAGTCGCAAATGATAATCCTATCTGCAAAGATATAATTTCACCAGCTAAATTTGCTGTAATAAATAAAAATTGTATTATAAAACCAAGAGCACAACCAATTAATATTTGATGTAAAAATAATATCAAACCTACTGATGAAAATAATGAAAGATGAATTTTAGGTAAAAAAGGTGCAATTAAAAAAGTAATGCAAGCTGCTAAAATAAATTTTATCTTATTATTAACAATTTTTTCATTAAATATTGGTGATATAGAGAGAAAAGCCAAAATACGCACTAATGGCAAAAAAAAATAACTTGTCAATGTCATTATATCAATAATATTAAAATGAAACATTATTGCATAATCAGAGGTATATTACGAAATAAATGATACATATAATCCATTATTACACCTAACATCCAAGGTCCTAGTATTAACATTACTCCTACAACAGAAATAATTTTAGGAATAAAAGATAAAGTCTGTTCATTAATTTGTGTAGCAGCTTGTAATATACTGATAATTAAACCACTAACTAATGCAGATAATAACAATGGTGATGCCAACATAAATGTTACTTTTATCGCGTCATGAAATATTGATATTACATATTCAGATGTCATAAAAATCTCTATTTTTTAAAATTATTAATTACAATATTGGCTTCAACAACATATATAGAATTTATACATTAAAACTCTGTATCAAAGAGCTGACTAACAATTGCCATCCATCTACTAAAACAAATAATATAAGCTTCAAAGGTAAAGCAATAGTTGCAGGCGGCACCATCATCATACCAAGAGCCATCAAGACACTAGCCACTACTAAATCAATAATTAAAAATGGTATAAATATTGTAAATCCAATTTGAAATGCTGTTTTTAATTCACTAATAATAAAAGCAGGTAATAATACACGCATGGGTATATCTTTTTGATCTTTATAAGAAGATAAATGTGCTAATTTTGAAAATAATTCTAGATCAGATATGCGAGTTTGATTAGACATAAACGTTTTTAAAGGAATAGACGCCTGTACAATAGCTTCTTGCATATTTATAGTTTTATTACTAAATGGTTTATATGCGTTAATATATACTTTATCTATAGTAGGAGACATTACAAAAAACGTTAAAAACAAAGCTAAACCTATCAAGATTTGATTGGGCGGTGCGTATGGGGTTCCTAAAGCATTACGTAATAAACCAAAGACAATAATAATTCTAGTAAAACCTGTCATCATCAATAAAAATGCTGGAATAAAAGTTAGCAAAGAAAGAAAAACTAATGTTTGTACTGGTATAGACCAACTTAAATCTCCTCCATCTGTCATATTATTTGTAATATTAGAGACATCAGCATATACCGTAGGACAAAACAAAAATAAAATCAACGTAGTCTGAAAATATATTAATATTTTCTTAAAATAATAAAAAATTTTTTTTAAAATTTGAACATTTTGATCTTTTATTTGAACATTTTGATCTTTTATTTGAACATTTTGATCTTTTATTTGAACATTTTGATCTTTTATTTGAACATTTTGATCTTTTATTTGAACATTTTGATCTTTTATTTGAACATTTTGATCTTTTATTTGAACATTTTGATCTTTTATTTGAACATTTTGATCTTTTATATTCATCGATGGTAAAGTATATAAATAAGAAATATTTTTTCTAGTCACACCTAAAACTATTTTTTTTTCTTGAATATCTACAATAATAATTGATTCGTAAGTTCCTACTGATATTTTATCTATTATTTTAATTAAAGATAATTTTTTATATTTTTTTAAAAAAGATATTTTTTTTAAAAACCACACACAAATTAATATAAAGAATATAACTTGCGATAATGAACTTATTATTTGAAATAAAGATAAATTATGAGGTAATAAAGAAAACATACTAGGTATTAATTGCAAATAATAATTATCATAATTCATAAAATTTAAGCTCAGATTGTAAAATTAATAGACTGTGAAACATTTTTAATACCAGTGATACGAAGGCCATACTTTTCTTCTAGAAATACAATCTCACCTGATGCAATTAAATAACCATTGATAAAAATATCTAATGGTTCTTCATGTAATTTATCTAAAATTAATACGCTACCTTGAGAAAGATTAAGAAAATCTTGAATTGTTATTTTAGTTTTTCCCAATTCTACGGTAATATTAACAGAAGAATTAAATATAATATTTTTTTTTTTCGTTATATCATCTATATCTTCTTTCACATCTATATCTTCTTTCACATCTATATCTTCTTTCACATCTATATCTTCTTTCACATCTATATCTTCTTTCACATCTATATCTTTTTGATATACTGTATCTCGTATATTATTCATGATAATATTTTTTCTCTTTTATAGTAGATTGTATATTAATAAATTTTTCTATTATAATACAAGATTTTTTATGCAATTCCGCATAATAACCTAAAAAAATTGGTTTATTATCAATATAAGCTATTATTTTTTTAGGATTATCAATAGATAATACATCGCCTACAGATAAAGTGAAAATATTTTTTTCAGAAACAGAAAAGTCCATTAATTGCACGATAATATTAAATTTTATATAACTAATATTTTTAATAGATATCGGTTTGGCTGACAAAGTGCATTTTGGAATGCTATTTTTAAAAAATAAATATTTATTTTTATTAAAAAGATTTAATATGGATATCGGAGTCAATACACAAAAATAAAAGCGTATTTGATTCATTTTTAGCAAAAAACGATGAATAATTATTTTTTCCTGCAAAAAAAAATTTGATTTATTTAAATCTTTATTTTTTTTTATATCAATTAAATTGATATCAATTGAAAAAAAATTTTTCCAAGCATCGGAGTAAGCTTTTTTAAATAATTCTATTAATTTTTGATTAACAAAGACTTCGGTAGAGGTAATATCTACATTTTTATTTTTACAATTGATATGTTTATTATTACCTCCAAATAAAATATCTATTATAATAAACAACATGCTTGAAGAAAAAACAGTATATAATTGATTTTTATATGGTAATATTTCAATTAAATTAAAATATGTTAATGATTCAATCATTTTTATACTATCGTTATCAAGCCCTATTTTCATACTATAAGAACTTAAATATATATTCTGATTAGTTAAAAAAGAAATTTCTTTAATCATTTGATTAATAAAAACACTATTTATATTTTTAAAAATATTAATTTTTTCAATATAAAATATATCCTTTACTGTTTCATCTTTTTGATAAAACTGTGAAAATTGATCTATAGTATGATTCCTTTGATTCATTATATATACCTCGTAGACACAATGGATTGACAAAATATTTAAAATATTTTTTATAATATATTCATATTATAAATAATCAAAAATATTATATATATATATCAATTTTTTTATTGCCAAAATATTTCATATTTCTTTGATTTGTATTTAATATTGGTTTTATATGTTGCGTATTACTAATATTTTTCGTGCTATTAATGCGATAACTATGAGATTTTTTTGATTCTTTACTATTTTCAATAGTAGCACTATGCACATTAATATCATCAATCTTAATATCATGCTTTTTAAAAGAAGATTTTAAAATAGGTATTGCATGATTTAAAATATTTTTTATCTTTCTACAATGAGAAAGAAAATTTACTGTTGCCGTATTGTTATTTATTTTAATGCGTATATCTATAAGTCCAAGATGCTCAGGTTCTAACTGTATTTCTGCTATATCTTCTTTTCGACAAGCAAAAAATAAAACCTGCTGACTAATTGCTTTTTTCCATTTAATAATATTTTTATTGCAGGGTTGATAGACATTATCATTGAAATATTTATCTTTATCTAAATTTTGTAATAAAAAAATTTTTTGAATTGCATGATTTTGCAATGGAAACGTATTTTTATGTAAATTTAGGTTAAATTCAGGAGTAGTAATGTATTTTTTTATGTCTTGTATATAAGATATGATATCTGTTCTATATTTGATAAAATGTGCACTCTTTTTGTCTATGTTTAACATAGAAATATCATATATATGAGAATATCTAGTATGAGCATTATTTTCATCATGTTTTATACAATCAATAGATTTTTTATTACTAATATTTTTATCTTGTGTATCTGGAATATCTTTGAGATGAATTTTTTCTAAAATTTTTATATTTTTTTCATACTGTTTTATTTTTAATATTTTATTATTAATATAATTTGAAAAAAATGATGTATGTAAAATATTGTCCTGATTATTTTTTTTTTTAAAATAATTGTTTTTTTTCGAAAAATCAGAAAAAATATCTTGTCTATTAAAAGTATCTAATAAAAAATTAATTAAAAAATGTTTTGATACAATATTTTTGTCTTTTTTTTTTTGTAACAATATTAGAAAATTCTATTTCTTTACTTAATAAATTTTTAGTTAACTCATTACAAAATACATGTGAGAAAAAATCTGAATTATTTTTTTCATAAGACTGATGACGTGCATGAGAAAATATATTTTTTTTTAGTATAACATTTTGAATTGTATCTAACATGATATAAAAATCCTTATTTTAATATTACTTTTAAATATCGTCATTTACAGATTATTTACAGAGCATTTATTAAGCCAATGGTTCTTGTAAAAAAATATTTCATTATTTATTTTTTAATAATTCCCAAGTTTTTAATTTGATTTGATTTTTTAATAGTATATGAATTCTATATTGAATTTTTTTTTTATTATCAGATGCCATTTCAATATTATTATCAATAATTATACTTAAGACAAAAAGAAAATTATTATAATTATTCCAATTATGTGAAAATATCCCTAGTAACTTTTGATTATATAATTTTTCTTTATATTCATTTTGATAATTTATTAATAATTTTAATTGTTTATCATGCTCTATCTTTTGATGATATAATGTCTTTATTTTAATTGATTCTATTTCTATTTTTTTTTTTCTATCTTTTCCAATACAGAAAATAAGTTTTTTCTATGCTTCATATAATTTATACACTCGATCGATAAGACAAATACAATTATTGAATAAATATTTTTTCTAACGTTTGACATGAATGCAAGTAATCACTTTTTTCTAACATTTTTTGCTGTAAAAATTTTTCTATCATAGGCCACGTTTTGATGGCCATATCTAATACAGGATCAGTTCCATGAATATAAGCACCAATATTTACTAAATCTCTATTTCTTTGAAACGATGCCACTAATTTTTTTAAATTACAAGCATAAGAATATTGTTTTTCAGTAATAATAGATGGCATCACACGACTAATAGATGCTTCTACATCAATAGATGGATAATGCCCTAATTCTGCATAATAACGTGACAATATAATATGACCATCTAGTATAGCACGAGAAAAATAAGAAACTGGATCTGGTTCTTCTTCATTTTCTGTTAACACTGTATAAAATGCAGTAATAGATCCTTGAGTATAGCTATTACCTGCGCGTTCAATTAAATGAGGAATTTTAGAAAAAACAGAAGATGGATACCCTTGCGACACTGGTACTTCTCCCATGGACAAAGCAATATCACGTTGTGCCATAGCATAACGTGTTAAAGAATCCATAATTAATAATACATGTTTATTATTTTGACGAAAATATTCTGCAATGCTAGTAGCATAAGATGCTCCTTGTACCTGTAATATAGGTGATACATCAGCAGGAGCTGCAATTACTACAGATCTTGATAGACCGTCAATTCCTAATATATTTTCTATAAATTCTTTAACTTCTCGACCTCTTTCACCAATCAATGCTATTACAATAACATCTGCTTTTGTATATTTAGCCATCATACCCAATAAAACACTCTTACCAATCCCAGAGCTTGCAAAAATTCCTATTCTTTGCCCTCTACCTATTGTAAGTAATCCATTTATAGCACGTATACCGGTATCTAATATATCAATTATTGGCTTTCTTTTTAATGGATTAATAATTTTTTCATTAAAACAAGTAAAGTATTTAGTATTTAAAATAGGTAAACTATCTAAAGGTTTTCCTTCACTGTCTAAAACTCTTCCTAATAAATTCATGCCTAATGGTAATTTTTTTATAACACCATTTAAATTAGTACCAATATTGCCAATAGGAAAGACGCGAGCACCGGGGAAAATACCATCTGTATTATTAAAAGATAGCAATATAGTCTTATCTTCAGTAAATTTAATTACTTGACCAGTAATATTAAAAATATTATTATCTATTTGTCTTTCAATAATACACTGAGTACCAATTGGAATTTTTAATCCTACAACCTCTAAAACAAAACCATTAATGCTAATTAAACGTCCATAATGTATTATATTAGGCAATTGATTTACACGATATTCAAATAAAGAAAATTTTTTCAACCATGTTTTTAATTTTAAATTCATGAATTCTCCTCTGAACATACTAGTCGGCATAATTCTTGCCATCTAGCATTTACGGTAGCGTCTATATCACCTCTGTCTGAAATAACTTTACAACTATTTAAATCTATATTATCATCGTATGATAATTTCCAATTATGCATATTTAAAAAATCTAAAAAAATATTTTCTACTATTTTTTTATTAGAAGGATGAACTACTAGATTAGGTTTTTTAAGAAAAAAATTATCTTTTAAAGTAACATTCTTTATACATTGTAATAAACTAGATTTATCAATATCAACATGCTTTCCAATTACGTATGCAGATACTTTCAACACCACCTTCAGTAAATGAGAAAATAATAAATTTTCACATGCTAATAAAGAATTATCAAAATCAATAAATAATTTTTTTATTTGGCTCTTTAAAACTTCTTCATTTTTTTTATATTTTTTATACCCCATAGAGAAACCTTTTTTATACGCTTCTTTTTGCAAATTTTTGACTTCTTTATCATTAAAATAAGTTTTTTGTACAGCTTGTGAAATATTTTCAATATTACCTATATCTTTATTAATTTTTATATCTGTATATAATTTTTTTTCAATAATTTTATGGGTATATAAATATTGCTTATAATTTTTTTCCATGTTTATTAAAAATATTTTTTGAGGACTCCATCGAATCCAATCTTTTTTAGTAGTTAATTGTGACATTATTTTTTCCTTATAATATGCGCATCATTTTCTTTCTCTAAAATATTCTTAATCATCATCAATATTAATTTTTTTTCATTCTCTATAGCTGCATCAGAAATATAAGATGGATTTTGTAAGCTCTTATTTAAATCGTGCGCTTGTTTTTGAGACATATTCTTAAAAAATTTATTTTTTACGATATCATTAGATTTTTGCAGAGCAATATATAATTTTTCATCATCGATATAATGTAATAACGTTTTTATATAACGATCTTTTAAATAAATTATGTTATCAAATATATTCATTTCTTGTATGATCTGAGATGCTAAAATAGTGTTATATTCATGCATTTTCTTAATAGTCTTTTCTTCATATGGTAACTGCATAGAATTTAAAATACTAGCTGCAATTTTAATACCACCTTTATCAGATAATACTAATTTTTTATTTTTTAGCAAATGATCGATTACATGTCTTAATTCTACAAAACTAGATTCTTCAATACCATTAAATTCAGCGATTCTTAATATAATTTCTGATCGTATTGTATCATTTAAAAATGTAAGGATTGCAGCGACTTGTTTTTTTTCTAAATGCACTAAAATAGTAGTAATAATTTGTGGATGTTCTTTAGACAATAAGGCAGAAACTTGATTAGGTTCCATGAAATTAAGAGCCTCAATATAGATCTTTGTATTATAAGCTTCTAAAGTATCCTGCAAAAGACAATTGCCTTTTTTTTCTCCAAGCGCTTTTTTCAACATCACAGAAAAATACTCTTTACTATTACAGCTAATAGTGTTCATTTTATTTGCATTCTCATAACATTCACGTAAAACTTGCGTTAATGTCTCAGTAGAAAATTGGTTTAAATTCATCATAGCAGAAACCAATTTTTGTACTTCAAAGAAAGTTAAATGTTTTAATATTTCGCCGGATTGTTCAGGCCCAATAGACATTAATAATAATGCACTTTTTTCAACACCGTTTAAAATCATATTTTATTGTTCATCCATTTTCGAATAATTAATGCTATAGTACGTGGATTTTTATTAGATATATTACAAATATTACTAATTAACTGATCTGCATTTAAATTTTTATCAATTTTTTTTTCTAAAATAGAAGATTTTTTTTTCTTATTTTCTATTAAATCTTTTGTATCTTGTATATCTTTTCTCATTTTTTGTAAAGATAGAAAAATATATTTACGTATAATTAATATAATAAAAAAAATTATCAATAAAAATATTAGAATACAGAAAAATACATTAAACAATGGCACAGATGCAGTATGATGTAATATTACTGGCAATGGCATATCATTATCATTCTTAACAAAAAAAGAACTCATTACATACACACTATCACCGCGAGATTTAGAATATCCTATTGCCTCATGTACTAATTGATCAATGTTTCTTAATTGCTCTTGTTTTAAACACACAAACTGTCCGTTTTTATTCTTTACATAATTTACTATCACTGCTGCTGATAATCTTTTAATTTCCCCAGTATGAATTTTTGTATGTGAAATAATATGATTTAATTCATAATTTGTTATATTTTCATGATTTATATGCGACGTACTAGATACAGGAATATTGCGCATATCTTTCATCTTCTTAAACACAAGCTTATTATTTTTAATATTATGATCGGCAGCATTAATTAAATTGTTTTTCGAATTTACACCATCAGATACAGCGTTCATCGATTTCGTTGTATCGGTATGCACATTTTCTTTTGTATCATGAATAATTATCTGACGAGACCGCATAGATTGATCATTTTTCTTTCCATTAGGCGAATATTGCTCTTGCGTGCGCTCTTCAGAATTAAAATTAATTTGAGCAGTCACTTCTGCATGAACGTTTCCTTTGCCTAATAAAGGCTCTAAAATATTTTTAATTCTATTTATATAAAGATTTTCAATAGACTCAGTATATTTAATATTCGTATCACCTGCTGGTTCATTGTCAAAAGATGATGAATTTAATAAATTTCCAAATTGATCCACTATAGTAATATCTTTAATGGATAAATCTGGTATACTGCGAGAAATAAAATTTAAAATAGCACTTACTTGACGCGCATGTAATGATTGACCGGATTTTACATTTAATATAATAGCTACTGATGAAGATCTTTTATCTTTTAAAAATAAAGAAGATTCAGGCAATGCAATATGTATACGTGCACTGTTAATAATATTAATTTTTTTTATAGTACGTGACAATTCACCTTCTAAAGCACGTTGATAATTAATTTTTTCATGAAATTGACTAATACCAAATTTTTCTTTATCAAATAGCTCGAAACCAATATCTTCGTTTTTAACGGCATGATTATCAGAAAAATAAGAGCGCAATTCATTAATCTTGTTTTTGGGAACAAGTAATTCGCCAGAGCTATCAGAAAAATTATAAGGAATATGCATTTTTTGTAATTGATTAATAACCTTGACTTTATCTTCATAAGATAAGTGATCATATAATACTGTATTGTTAGAAGATCTAAACCATATAAAAAAAGAAAAAACCGTAATCACTAAAGCTGATACAACAATAAATAAAATTCGAAAATTAGTAAAAAAACGAGAAAAAAAAGTAATAATTTTTTTTTTATTTTTTAATACTGAATTTTCTAAATTACCAAAATTCATGTAATATTCCTATCTTAAAGTTAGTTTTAGCTTAAAATATTAAAATACACTAATTAAGATAAAATTATTTAAACTATCTTAGATATATTTTACATATATAACATTAAATGTCTAAATTAACTATAAACTCAAATGATTATTGTATAATAATTTATACATAAGATTTTTATCTTTTTAAGAGATATGTTAATATCCGATAAATAAAAATATAAAATACTATTTGATTAATTTAAGGAAAATATGTCTATTAACAATATTAATTATAATAATAATTATTCAAATGCGCTTCTTCTAGTAAATAATCAAAAAAAAAATAGCTCTCAATATGAAAATTTTTCGAAGAATATGAAAGAAATATTAGAAGAAGTGAGTCGTGAACAAATCAATGCACAAAAAAATACTGAAAAATTTGAATTAAATCAATCCAATACTTCTCTTAATGAAGTGTTAATAGATTGGCAAAAATCTGCTATTGCCATACAAATGGCAGTACAAATTAGAAATAAATTAATTTCTGCTTATCAAGAAATTATGAATCAACCCGTATAATATTTTATATCAAAAATAATTCTGTACTATTTTTTTATAAAATAATTTTTTATAATGAAGTATAATTTAGTTATTATTTTTATGGAGCTAAGCGGAATTGAACCGCTGACATCTTGCATGCCATGCAAGCGCTCTACCGTCTGAGCTATAGCCCCTAAATTATTACAATATAAAAACACAAGAATTCTGTCAATAATATTTTTTACAAAATATTTTTGTTATAAAAAATTTATATTATGTCTATCACATTATGAGCGTTGATCAGCACAATTTATTTCTTGAATATAATTAATAAATTTTTTAATTCTAAATAATACTTTTTCTTTACCTATTAAAAATATAACAGAACTAATACTCGGTGAAACAATATCGCCGGTAATAGAGATTCTTAAAAGCGTAATAATCTCTCTTACCGCTATATTACATTCGATAGCTACAATGCTAATTACTTTAGAAATATGTTCACATTGCCATACTATAATTTGAGATATTTTTTGATATAATTTTTCTAAAATAATACAATTATCAAATACTAAATATGTTTGAATAAATTTTTTATCAGAAAAAGAAAAATCTTCATAAAAATAACGACAATATTGAGCTATTTCTTTTAAAGTATAAAAACGATTTTTTAATAAATCTATCAAAGATTCTAATCGAGGTCCATTTTTTATATTAATATTTTCTTTTTCCATATGTTTTTTTAAAATATCTACTATATGAGGTGTGGCAGAAGTATTAATATAATGTTTATTAACCCATAACATTTTCTTTTTGCTAATTACACTAGAAGATTTATTTACAGATTCTAAACTAAAAAATTCTTTCATTTCTTGCATACTAAATATTTCTTGATTTCCATGAGACCATCCCAAACGCACAATATAATTTAATAATGCTTCCGGTAAAATACCATTATTACGGTATTCTATGATATTCATAGCATTTTGTCTTTTAGATATTTTATGACCATTTTCATCAAAAATCATAGATACATGTCCGTATATCGGAATGGGAGCTTCTAATGATTTTAAAATATTAATTTGACGCGGAGTATTATTAATGTGATCTTCCCCACGAATTACATGTGTTATTTTCATATCTAAATCATCTACTACTACACACAAATTATAAGTTGGCATTCCATTAGAACGTTGAATAACTAAATCATCTAATTCTCTATTTTCAAAAGTAATTTTTCCTCTAATTTTATCATAAAACGTAACTTCTCCGATAATTGGATTTTTAAATCGTACTACATAATTTTTTTGTAAAATATTATGTATGTTTAAATTTCTACAAGTTCTTTTATAACGTGGTTTTTCCCCTTTTAATATTTGTTGCTGTCTTTCTTTTTCTATTTTTTCGATTGAACAAAAACATTTATACGCATTGCCTCGTTGAAGCAAAGTATCAACGATTTTATTATAACGATACAATCTCTTACTTTGAAAATAAGGCCCTTCATCCCAATCTAAACCTAACCATTTTAATCCATCTAAAATCGATTGCACAGATGATATTTGTGATCTATTAAAATCCGTATCTTCTATTCTTAATATAAACTTTCCATTGTGATGTCTGGCAAATAACCAAGAATATAAAGCAGTACGAATACTTCCAACATGCAAATTACCAGTTGGACTAGGTGCAAAACGAGTTCTAACTTGCATAAATTCCTTAAATAATAAAATATCATTTAAATATTAAAATTAATATTATAAGTATAATGTTATTAAAAACATTAAAACAATAAATATTGTTAGTAAAATTCATAAATATCAAAAAATATACTATTTTTTAAAAAAAAAGATTGACTCTATTTTTTCTATCATTACAATAAGGTAACTAAGAAAATAAAAGGGTGATTAGCTCAGTTGGTAGAGCTCCTCCTTTACACGGAGGAGGTCGGCGGTTCAAGTCCGTCATCACCCACCAAAAATTTAGGGTCGTTAGCTCAGTTGGTAGAGCAGTTGACTTTTAATCAATTGGTCGCAGGTTCAAATCCTGCACGACCCAAAAAAAATAATTCAATCAATATTCATATCAGCATTAAAAATTTTTCTTCGTTTATAACCTCTACTTTTAATCGCAATGCATTCGAATATTTTGAACCTACTTTATTACCATAAATCAAAAAATCAGTATTTTTAGAAACAGTATTAGATATTTTAGCACCCAATCCTACTAAAATATTTATACATTGCTTTCGTGAATAATGTATAAAAGTGCCAGTTAATACTATTCTTTTATTAAAAAATAATGTTTTTTTTAAAATTTTGCTGGATATTTCTTCTTTATCCCAAAAAATACCTATATTATTCGTAAGCTCCATGATTATACGCCGATTAGAAGGCGAGGAAATATAACAAAAAATGCTATTTGCAATAATTTTTCCAACACCAGGAATAATACTTAATTCTAATATATTAGTATCTAATAATTTTTGTGCTGTTTTAAAATAAGCAGCAATGTTATTGGATACCATTTTTCCAACATGAGGTATACTTAAAGCGTAAATAAATCGACTAAAAGTTGTTTTCTTACAATTTATTATGGCATTAATAATGCTAATACTTTTTTTTTCTTTAATATTATCTATTTGTTGTAATTGTAAAGATGTAAGAAAAAAAACACTATTTATATTTTGAATGATATTATTTTTTATTAATTTTTTAATAATTTCTGGACCCAAACCCATTACATTTAAAGCTGATTTAGAGAAAAAATGATGTATCATTTTTTGTTTTTGAGCATGACAAGTAAATCCAGAGTGACAACGAATAATAGGTTCTTCTTTATTTTTGATCAATTTACTTTTACATGCCGGACAAAAAATAGGAAAAAATATTTTTTCTGCATCATGCAATCTTCTCTCTTCTAATACTCCAATAATTTTAGGTATTACATCTCCTGATCGGCATACTATAACAAAATCATTAATATGTATATTTAATCGATTGATTTCATTTTCATTATATAATGATGCTTTTTTTACTATAACACCTGATATTTGAATAGGTTCTAAATACCCTACTGGTGTTATAACACCTGTACGTCCCACTTGAAATTTTATTTTAATTAATCTTGTAATATGTTCTTCACTAGGAAATTTAAAAGCAATAGCCCATCTTGGAAATTTTGTATTAAAACCTAATTTATTTTGCAATGGTATTGAATCTACTTTTACAACAATACCATCAATATGAAAATCTAATAAACAACGTTTTTCTTGAAGATTTTTATAAAAATTATATACTTCTGCGGAAGTGTAGCACAATAACATTTCTTCTTTAATCAAAAAACCCCATTCTTGACACTTTTTTAATCTGTGATAATGACTAGAAATATCATCTAATTCATTAAAAAAATTATATCCATGACAAAAAAAAAGTAATTTTCTTTGCGCTGTAATAATAGGATTAATTTGACGTAATGAACCTGCAGCAGCATTACGGGGATTGGAAAAAATTTTTTTATTATTTATTTTCAATTGATTATTTAATTCAATAAAATCTGATTTTAATATAATTATTTCACCTCTAATTTCTAATCTCTTAGGGATATTATAGCCTTTTAATTTAATAGGAATAGATTTAATCATACGTACATTATCAGTCACATTTTCCCCTATATAACCATCACCTCTAGTACCTGCTTGAATTAATTCACCTTCCTCATAAACAATGCTTAGAGCGACACCATCTAATTTTAATTCACAACAGAAAGATATTTCTCGCAAACAATGTTTAAAACTTTTAATTTTTTTCTGAAAATTAAGATATCCATATAAACTAAAAGTATTTTCTAAAGATAACATAGGTGAAAAATGCACTATTTTTTTAAATTTATTTATTCTATGTGAACCGATTTTTTGCGTAGGTGAATCGGAAGTGATTAATTCTGGATTCTGTGATTCCAGATGATATAGTCGATTGAATAAATAATCATATTCTACATCGGAAATAATTGATTGATCTAAAGTATGATAAAAATATTCATATTTTAAAATTTTTTTACGTAATATAGCAATTTTTTTTTTAATAGATTTCATAAAATGTTACATATTAGTTAATAAAAAAATAATTTTTTTAATTTATACCAAAAATAACTAATAATATTAGTATATTTAAATTATTTTTATATATAATTTTGAAAAATCAAATTATAAGTTTTTACATAAAAATATTTCTATATCTTAAAAATTATTGAATTTTCAAAAAAAAAATTATTAAAAAAATTATTTTTTATTATGTATATTAAATATATATCAAAATAAATGATAAATAATTTATTAATAATTTTTGATATATGACTTATAAATATATTTTATACTATTTAAGGTAAATATGAAAAAAATATATACAGATAATTCTTTCACTATAGGAAATACACCACTTGTTCGTTTAAATAATATGGGATTAGGTAATATTTTAGTTAAAATTGAATCCAGAAATCCTAGCTTTAGTGTAAAGTGTCGTATTGGTGCTAATATGATATGGAGTGCAGAAAAAAAAGGACAATTGACAGCAAAGAAAGAATTAATAGAAGCAACTAGTGGTAACACCGGAATAGCATTAGCATATGTTGCCGCCGCGAGAAATTACAAATTAACTCTTACTATGCCAGATACTATGTCTGTTGAAAGACAAATGCTACTAAAAGCATTAGGAGCTAATTTAGTTTTAACTGACGGTCAATATGGTATGAAAGGCGCTATTACTAAAGCAAATAATATTGTATCTTTAAATCCTAAAAAATATATTTTGTTAAAACAATTCGAAAACCCTGCTAATCCAGAAATTCACCAAAAAACTACAGGACCAGAAATTTGGAATGATACTAATGGAAATATTGATGTACTCGTATCTGCAGTAGGAACAGGTGGTACTATTACAGGAATAACAAGATATATTAAAAACATAAAAAATAAAAAAAATTTTATCAGTATTGCTGTAGAACCTACAGAATCTCCGGTTATTACTCAATTTCTTTCAGGCAAAGATGTAAAACCTGGGCCGCATAAAATTCAAGGTATTGGAGCTGGATTTATTCCAAAAAATTTAGATTTAAAAATAATTGATCAAATTATTACCATCTCCAGTGAAGAATCTATGTTCACATCTCAAAATTTAATGAAAAAAGAAGGAATTTTAGCGGGTATCTCTTCTGGTGCAGCTTTAGGAGTTGCTTTAAAAATACAAAAACAAAGATGTTTTGTCAATAAAACAATTGTAGTGATTCTGCCATCTTCTGGTGAACGTTATTTAAGTACAGAATTATTTTCTACATTATTATAAAAAATAAATAAAAACAAGAAATACAGATATAATAAAAAACATTTTTAGCATTATTGACATAAGAAATATTATGTTTTAAAAAATTTTTTTATTTATCATTTATAATTTATATATAGGCCATTTAGTAACATTATTCACAATAATAACACATACCACGTATTCACAATTAAGTGAGAAAAATATGTTTCAAAAGACAATTACAATAAATGCACCACATGGATTACATACTCGTCCTGCAGCACAATTTGTAAAAGAAGCAAAAAAATTTATATCTGAAATTCATATTATTTATAATGGCAAAAAAGCTAATGCAAAAAGTTTATTTAAAATTCAAACATTAGGATTAGCTAAAGGCAGTGTCATTGTTTTATCCGCAGAAGGAGAAGACGAACAACAAGCCATTCAATATTTATCTCAAATAATTATAGAATTGGAGTAATTTTTAAGTAAAAAGAGCTATGTAAAATTTTGCAAAATAAAAACATAATTATTGTTTTCTAAATTATTTTATATAAAAAAAATTTTGCCTGACATTCAATATTTTTTCTATAAATCAATATAATGAACATTAAAGGTAATGTTATGATTTCAGGCATTTTAGCATCACCGGGTATCGCTTTTGGCATCGCTCTTTTATTAAAAGAAGAAGAAATTGTCATTAACCGGAAAAAAATTACTATTAAAGACGTTAAAAAAGAAATACAAACGTTTTTTAATGGTAGAAAAAAATCAGTTGATCAATTAGTAGAAATAAAAAATAAAACAAAAAAAGATAGTATTTTTGAAGGGCATATTATGCTTTTGGAAGATGAAGAACTGGAAAAAGAAATTATTTCTTTAATTGAAAAGAAACATATTTCTGCCGCTGCATCAACTGAGTTGGTTATTGAAAGCCAAGCGAAAGTATTATCTAATTTACAAGATGAATATTTAAAAAACAGAGCTATAGATGTACGAGATATAGGGCATCGATTATTAAAAAATATATTAAATTTAAATATAATTGATTTAAATAATATTAACGACGAAGTGATTCTAATTGCAAAAGATTTAACTCCTTCAGAAACAGCTCAAATTAATCTTAAATATGTATTAGGTTTTATAACGGATTTAGGTAGTAAAACATCACACACATCAATAATAGCTAGGTCGCTAGAAATTCCAGCAATTGTTGGTACAGGTAATATTACTAATATGGTCAAGAGTAATGATTTTATCATATTGGATTGTATTAATAACCAAGTTTTAATCAACCCATCTCAAAAATTAATTGATGAAAAGAAAAAAATAAAAAGAAATTATTTTTTGAAAAAAGATAAATTATTAAATTTAAAAAATTTACATGCTACTACTACTGATGGACATAGTATTAAAATTGGTTCTAATATTAGCAATGTAAAAGATATTGAGTCTGCAAAAAAATATGGTGCTGAATGCATAGGCTTATACAGAACAGAATTTTTATTTATGGAAAGAGATTCTTTACCTAGCGAAGAAGAACAATTTCAAGCTTATAAAAAAATCACTGTTGCTATGAAAAACAACCCAGTTATCATAAGAACAATGGATATTGGCGGAGATAAACATTTGCCATATATGAATTTGCCAAAAGAAGAAAATCCTTTTCTTGGTTGGCGCGCAATAAGAATTTGTATTGATCGAAAAGAAATTCTTCACGCACAAATTAAAGCCATTCTTAGAGCATCTGCCTACGGCAAAGTACGTATACTATTTCCAATGATTATTTCAGTGGAAGAAATTAAAAAATTAAAAGTTGAAATCAATATCTTAAAATCTCAACTATACAATAGTAATATTAAATTTGATTCGGATATTAAAATTGGAATTATGATCGAAACACCTGCATCGGCTATAATAGCTGAATTTTTAATAAAAGAAGTTGATTTTTTTAGTATTGGTACAAATGATTTAACACAGTATACTTTAGCAGTAGATAGAGGTAACGATTTAATTTCACATCTTTATAATCCCATGAGTTTACCTGTTTTAAAACTAATCAAGAAAGTAATCGATATTTCACATACGGCTCAAAAATGGACAGGCATGTGTGGAGAATTAGCCGGTGATGAGCGCGCAACTATTCTTTTATTAGGAATGGGATTAGATGAATTTAGCATGAGCTCTGCAAGTATTCCTAAAATTAAAGAAATTATTCGTAAAATATCTTTTTCAAGCGCAAAAAAATTAGCAACAAAAGTTTTACAAAAATCTACTGCAGAAGAGATAAATTATTTAATAGATACTTTTATTAAAAATAATACACTAAAAACTAAAAAAAATAGCAGTTCTTAGGAGAAAAAAATGGGTTTATTTTCTGCTTTTTTTAATAGTAAAAAAAATAATTTTTCTAAAAAAATAGATATTATAGCACCATTATCCGGAGAAATAATAAATCTAGAAAACGTACCAGATATGGTATTTTCTAAAAAAATTGTAGGTGATGGTATTGCAATCCAACCCTCTGGAAGTCAAATATTATCTCCAGTTAACGGCGTTATTGGAAAAATATTTGATAGTATGCATGCTTTTTCTATTGTTTCCGAAGATAATGTAGAGTTATTAGTACATTTTGGAATTGATACCGTCAAACTTCATGGGAAAGGATTTTCAAAGATAGCTAAAGATAATCAATCAGTAAAAATAGGGGATGTTATTATTAACTTTAATATAGATTTTTTAAAAAAAAATGCTAAATCTATTGTAACACCTGTTATTATATCTAATACGGATAATTTTAAAAAAATAGAAAAATCATCAGGTACAGTTACTGCTGGAAAAACAATTATTTTTTCATTATACAAGTAAAATTATATATAAAACGGTACTTTTAGTGCCGTTTTATTTTTTTAATAAGGAATAAATATGTTTTTATAAAATTTTTTTCATTATTATTATTGGATCCAGAGAAGATATAACTTAATTGCTGTCTATATCTTCTAAGAAATATATAATTTTATAGAACTCGTTTTAAAAATAAAAAACATAATATTAAAATATTAATATATTTACTTAGTTAAAAAACAAAATTAATAATTTTTTGTGTTTTTATAAAAAATTTTCAGATTAAAAACATATGAAAAAATATAAATATCTTGAATTTCTATTTCACCAAAAATTATCAAAGTTATATAATTCAAACAAAATTCAATAATTTCTTCATACTAATAGAAAAAAATATATTTTTAGTCTCAAATAATTTTTACTAAAAAATAAACATTTAAACCTAAATTAATTATTACTTGTTATATAATATTATTTTAAATCATATTTTGTCATGAATTTTCTTAAATATCTTTCCATTATATCCTGGTATGTATAATTTAAACTACATTTAAAAAATGAATTGTCATAAAATATCAAAAATCTATTACAAAAGAATATTATTTTTTTTACATCTATGGTTTTTTTAAAAAACTTTCTTATTCAATAAATAGTACACAATTGATTAATATAAAATATTTTTATTTATCTTTATAATTTTGATATTTTTTATCACTTGTGTTTATATAAAAATGATTTAATTTTATTAAAAATATTTTACTTTTAGATATATATTTATTAATATTTACTATATTAATATTTTGTTTTAGAGATATAAAAATATTATATATCAATCATTTTATTACTTATATCTTTGTCATGCATTGAGAGCGCCATAATTCTAGTTTTTTAATTCTTAAACGTAGCAATTCTTCTTTTATTTTAGATCCTTTAAATCCTTGATGTAAAATTAATTTTACCGAAATTGTATTTATCACAGAAAATGACTGTTGTAAAAAATCACCAGATCTTATATTTAAAAGATTATTGGAAAAAACATTATAAAAATTAAAATTAGTTAAAGATACTAATTGGTTCATACGCTCAGGTCTTCTCCAAGCATCAATTTTTAAAAATAACATAATAATATTATATGATGACTGATAATGAATATTTTTTAAAAAATCAAAAAAACCCGCACTAATCATAGACAAATTTTTAACACAAGATGGAACATGTAACCGCTTACATAATTTACTTACAATAGAAGCTGCATTTTTATTATAAAAACTTTTTACAATATGACTTTCATATTGAGCCATTCCAAAAAATTGACACAAATAAGCAAAACGTATATTTAAATTAGAATGCATAACAGCAAGTTTAGATAATCCCATAAATATTAAAAATTTATTTTCTACGTTTGGGATATGAAAAAAATTTAAAAAATATTTTTTTTCATATAAATAATGCATTTCTGGAAACAAATATTTTAATGCCTTACAACTATATAAAATTTGAAAATAAACATGTGGATTTTCTGTTTTCAAAGCCTTTTTAGTTTCATTCCATATTCTATTGGCAGTTAAATATAATAATTCTTTTTTTTCTACGATAACACGCATTAATACCAGTGTCTCTTTAGCAATTTGAAATCCTAAATGTGCCAAAGAAGAAGCAAATCTTGCTGTACGTAAAACACGTAATGGATCTTCTATAAAAGCATTTGAAACATGACGTAATATTCTACATTTTATATCTCTTTTTCCATTAAAAGGATCTATATAATTCCCATATTTATCTTGAGCAATTGCATTTATAGTCAAATCGCGTCTAATCAAATCATCTTTTAGTGTAATATTAATATTATAATGTGTACTAAATCCAGAATATCCTTTTCCAGATTTTCTTTCTTGTCGTGCTAAAGCATATTCTTCATGAGTTTCTGGATGTAAAAATACTGGAAAATCTTTTCCCACTTGCTGAAAATTTTTGTCTAATAACATTTTTTTAGTTGCACCAACAACCACCCAATCTTTATCTTTGATAGGTAAATGTAACAAAGAATCTCGAATAGCGCCTCCTACTAAATATATTTTCATATAATACTCTTTTATAAAAAAAAATATATCATAAATTATTTATGTCATTTAAAAAAATTTTGAATTATAAAACACAGAACAATACATAATATTTTTTTAAAATATAATTAAACTATTATGTTAATAACTTATAAAAATGTGTATTGTGTATAAAAATTTTATAATAAATATTTATACCCTATTTTTGATTATATAATATATACTATATTGATTATATAAAAAATATTCAAAAAATATTTTAAAAGTTGTTCTATATAGAAATAAAGTATAGGTTTCTTCTTGAATGCAAAACATCTATAAACAATATTATATAATAAAAAAAATAATAAAAATTTGTATTTTTCTTACAATCCGCTTAAGATATAATAAAATACTTCCTGTTCTTATTAAAGAATCGAATTATTTATAAAGGCTGGAAAAATGAATCAAAAATTATTATCACAATTTGGAACGCCTACAGAAAGAATAAAACAAGCTATTAGTGCATTAAAATTAGGTCAAGGTATTATAGTATTAGATGATGAAAAAAGAGAAAATGAAGGAGATCTAGTATTTACATGTGAAAATATGACCGTAGAACAAATGGCTCTAACTATTCGATATGGAAGCGGAATTGTCTGTCTTTGTATTACTGAATCGAAACGCCAAGAATTGAATCTACCAATGATGGTACAAAATAATACCAGTATATATCGTACTGCATTTACTGTTACTATTGAAGCCTCCCGGGGAATTTCTACTGGTGTATCAGCCAAAGATAGAATAACTACAATTAAAACTGCTATAGCTGATGATGCAAAACCTAACGATCTTAATAGACCAGGTCATATATTTCCTTTAATAGGTCATTCTGGTGGTATTTTAAAACGAGCTGGACATACTGAAGCTGCTATCGAGATGGCATCTCTAGCCGGTTTTAAACCAGCAGGAGTTATTTGTGAATTAACAAATAAAGATGGATCTATGATGCGTGCTCTGGAAGCTATAGAATTTTCTAAATGTTATAATATGAAAATATTAACTATCAAAGATATAATCTTATACGTAAAAAAGATTAATATAAAATATAAAAAAATATTTAAAACAAATCTTTAATTAACCATTTAGATCGAACTTTTATTTCTAATTGATTTTTTTTTGCTTCATGTCTACGTAAAAAACCCAAGTAAGCAATCATTGCGCCATTATCAGTACATAATTTCGGATGAGCAAAAAACACTTTTCCATTAAAATATTTTTTTATCATCATATCTGCTTTTTTTCGTAATAGCAGATTGGCACTAACACCACCAGCAATGACTAATTTTGTCCATCCTTTATTTTGCAATGCTTTTTTACTTTTAATTAATAATATATCAATAACTGCATCTTGGAAAGCTTGAGCAATATTAGCTTTCATTTGTATATTCAAATCATGTTTTTTAATCATATTAGCAGTAAACGTTTTTAAACCAGAAAAACTAAAGTCTAAATTTGAATGATTAATCATAGGTCGAGGAAAAAATAAAGTATTCTTTGTACTCATCTGAGCTAGTTTAAAAATTTCAGGACCGCCGGGATATCTTAGCCCTAACAGTTTCGCAATTTTATCAAATGCCTCACCAGCTGCATCATCAAGAGAATCACCTAACAATTCATATTTACCAAATTCTTGTGCACTAATTAACTGAGTATGTTTTCCAGATACTAGTAATCCAATAAAAGGAAATTTAATAGACGAATCACTTAACATAGGCGATAATAAGTGTGCTTCCATATGATTTACGGGTACAATGGGAATTTTTAAAAAAAAACTCAAAGAGCTTGCAAATGCTGCACCAACTAATAATGAATTTACTAAACCAGGACCTGCGGTATATGCAATTAAATCAATTTTCGGCATAATAGTTTTTTTTGTAAAGATTTTTTCTAAAAAAACAGAGATAGTATTCATATGAACACGAGCTGCTAATTCAGGTACAACGCCACCATATAAAGTATGTAAATCATTTTGACTGTGTAATTCATTACTAATGAATCCATGATTACTATCGTATATAGCGATTCCAGTATCATCACAGGAAGTTTCAATTCCTAATACTTTCATATGTTTTACCTATTAATAATTAAAATAAGAACAAAATAGATTTCACAATTATTTTAAATTAATGTTATTCTAAGTAAAGAAAATAAGCAATAAAGATTGTTATCATTTATTGAAATATAAAATGATGCTTTACAATATTATATTAATTAATATAGGATTTATTATTTAATGTGATTATATAAATTTTATTAAGTATTATTTTACATAAATAATAAAATAGAGGTGAATATTATAATGCCCATCATTAAAGTACGTGAAAATGAACCTTTCGACGTAGCACTACGCCGCTTTAAAAGAGCTTGTGAAAAGGCTGGAATATTATCTGAAATTCGTAGAAGAGAATTTTATGAAAAACCTACGACAGAACGAAAAAGAGCAAAAGCCTCTGCAGTAAAGCGTCTTGCAAAAAAACTAACACGAGAAAATGCAAAACGTATTCGAATGTATTAATTATATTTTTTGATTATCATAAAATAGCGAAAAACTATTCCTACTGATAAAATAGACAATAACTTTTTACAAAATATATGTCTGGAAAAATACCGAAACATTTTATTCATGATCTATTAACTCAAACCAATATTGTAGATCTCATTAATGCGCGTATAAAATTAAAAAAGCAAGGCCAAAATTATAAAACTAACTGTCCTTTTCATCATGATAAAACTCCATCTTTTACTGTAAGTTATGAAAAGCAATTTTACTATTGTTTTGGATGTAGTGCACATGGAAATGCTATTGATTTTCTTATCAATTATGATCATTTAAATTTTATAGAAAGTGTTCAAGAATTGGCTTTAACCAATGGAGTTAAGATACCATTCCAAACAATATACAATAATGAATATAATAAAAAACAAAAAATTTATTCATTAATGGAAAAAATATCTAGATTATACCAAAAAAATATACTACTTACTCATGTAGCTCAAGAATACATGAAAAAAAGGGGAATTAGCAAAAAAATGATGGATATTTTCTCCATTGGTTTTGTCAGCAAAGATTGGAAGCAATTTTCTAAACAGTTCAATATTACTAAAAATTTTCAACAAGACCTCATACATTATAAAATTTTATCCATTAATCAAACAGGTTATATATACAATCGTTTTTATGGACGCATTATTTTTCCCATTCATAATAAAAATGGAAAAATTATCGGTTTTGGCGGTCGTTCTTTATATGATATTACACCTAAATATCTAAACTCTCCTGAAGATAATATTTTTCATAAAGGAAAAGAAATTTACGGATTATATCAGATTAAAAAAACATGTTTAAAACCAAAATATTTACTAGTAGTAGAGGGTTATATTGATGTTATAACATTAACACAATATAATATTTGTTATGCTGTTTCATCTCTTGGCACCGCAACAACAGAGGATCAAATTAAAATTCTTTTTAATGTTACAGATACAGTTATATATTGTTATGATGGAGATGTATCAGGTGTTAATGCAGCTTGGAGAGCATTAAAAATTGCTCTTCCATATATCTCTGACGAAAAAACATTAAAATTTATATTATTACCTATTAATGAAGATCCGGATACTATAGTTCGTAAAGAAGGAAAAAACAATTTTCAAAAACGCATTGATAATGCTATGACCATGTCTGAATTTTTTTTTCAAAATATATTAAAAAATGTTAATTTATCGTCTACAGATGACAAATTTTATTTAAGCAAAAGTGCTCTTCCTTTAATTAATAAAATCCCCAGTGATACAATACGTATTTATTTTCGACAAATATTAGCTAGAAAAATAGGTATTTTAGATGATAATCAATTTGAAAAATTTTTATATGAAAAAGAAAATCTTCAATATAAATATTATAATTTTAAAATTAAACGCACTCCAATGCGCACTCTAATTGGACTTCTTATACAAAATCCTAATCTATCTAGAATAATACCTAAAGAACTCAATCTAAATAATATTCATATTAAAGGTTTTCCTATTTTTTTGGAAATATTAAATAAATGCATTCAATTTCCGAATATAAATATGGGTCAACTATTAGAATTTTATCGAGAAAAAAAAATTATTAGAATTTTAAACATTTTAGCTAGGTGGGATCATATGATTGCACCTAAAGAAATTAATAATATGTTTTTAGACTTATTAATGAATATATATGATAAAATTTTGGAAAAAAGATACGAACATCTTATTTCAAAAGAAAGAATACATGGATTAACAATAAGTGAAAAAAAAGAAGTATGGTCAATTAACAAATCATTATCAAAAAAAAAATGACATTTGATATTTATAATTTTAAAATAAAAAATATTTTTATTACTCATTATTGACAATAATAGTCAATTAATACTCATAAAATTAAACCAGTTGGATGCCATCTTATGGAGCACAATCCAAAATCACAACTTAAGCTACTTGTTACTCATGGCAAAGAGCAAGGATATTTAACATATGCTGAAGTAAACGATCATTTACCAGAAGATATCATTGATTCTGAACAAATCGATGATATTATTCAAATGATTACCGATATGGGCATTCCAGTATTAGAAGAAGCCCCAGATTCTGATGATCTAATTTTAAATGAAACTAGTTCGGATACAGATGAAGATGCAGTGGAAGAAGTCACACAAGTACTTTCTCACGTAGAATCTGAAATAGGTAGAACTACTGATCCAGTACGTATGTATATGCGCGAAATGGGAAGTGTAGAATTACTTACAAGAGAAGGTGAAATTGATATTGCCAAACGTATTGAAGAAGGTATTAATCAAGTACAATGCTCTGTTGCAGAATATCCAGAAGCAATTACTTATCTTCTTGAGCAATATGATCGAATTAAAACTGGACAAATCAGATTATCTGATATAATTACTGGTTTTATTGATCCTAATGCAGAAAATTTTTTCTCCCCTGGACATATTCATATTGGTTCCGAACTAGTTCATACAGAACATAATCATGAAGAGGATGAAGAAAATAATCCAGAAGACAATGAAGACGATCAGATAATTGATCCGGAATTAGCAAGAGAAAAATTTTCTGAACTACGTAATCAATACATTAATACTAGTAATACAATAAAACAGAAAAATCGAAATCATAAAGATTCATTATTAGCTATACATAATCTTTCTGAAATTTTTAAACAATTTAGATTAGTACCAAAACAATTTGATTATTTAGTAAATAATATGCGTTATATGATGGAAAGAGTACGCATACAAGAAAGATCAATTATGAAATTATGTGTAGAACACTGTAAAATGCCTCGAAAAAATTTCATCCATTTTTTTTTAGGGCACGAAACAAATAATCAATGGATTATTATTGCACAAAAAATGAATCAACCATGGTCTGAAAAAATTAAAGATGTAAAAGAAAATATTATAACTCGTATTAATAAATTAGTAAAAATAGAAGAGGAAACAGGTTTAACTATTGAGCAAGTAAAAGATATTAACAAAAGAATGTTAATTGGAGAACTAAAAGCTAAGCAAGCAAAAAAAGAAATGGTAGAAGCAAATTTAAGACTTGTTATTTCTATTGCAAAAAAATATACTAACCGCGGTTTACAATTTTTAGATTTGATTCAAGAAGGTAATATCGGATTAATGAAAGCAGTTGATAAGTTTGAATATCGTCGTGGTTATAAGTTTTCTACTTATGCAACTTGGTGGATCAGACAAGCCATTACACGCTCTATTGCCGATCAAGCTCGAACTATTCGAATTCCCGTACATATGATTGAAACAATTAATAAACTTAATCGTATATCAAGACAAATGTTACAAGAAGTTGGGCGAGAACCTACACCTGAGGAATTGTCAGAAAAAATGCTCATTCCAGAAGATAAAATAAGAAAAGTCTTAAAGATAGCAAAAGAACCTATATCTATGGAAACCCCAATTGGTGATGATGATGATTCACATTTAGGTGATTTTATAGAAGATACAACTTTAGAGCTACCATTAGATTCAGCCACATCTGAAAGTTTACGTTCTGCTACGCATGATGTTTTAGCTGGATTAACAGCACGTGAAGCTAAAGTTTTGCGTATGCGATTTGGTATTGATATGAATACTGATCATACGCTAGAAGAAGTAGGAAAACAATTCGATGTAACACGCGAAAGAATTCGTCAAATAGAAGCTAAAGCACTAAGAAAATTGCGCCATCCCAGCCGATCAGAAATATTACGTAGTTTTTTAGATGATTGAAATATTTAATATTTAGTTTAAAAAAATATACTATGATTACATAGATAAACATTTTTATAATGTGATATTTAACTAAATTCCATCACCATATTGAAATGTTTCTACATTTAAACGGTATTTATAATCTTTTCTAAAAAATATTTTTTTACTATCTAATTGACTAACAATTTTTGCTGGAACACCGGCAACTGTAACATATGAAGGTACAGTGTGTAATACGATAGAACCAGCTCCTATCTTGGAACCTACACCCACTTCAATATTACCTAAAATTTTAGCTCCCGCACCAATCATTACCCCCTCTCTAATTTTAGGATGTCTATTTTTACCACTATTTTTTCCTGTTCCACCTAACGTTACTGACTGTAAAATGATAACATTATCTTCAATTATAACGCTTTCACCAATAACAATACCAGTTGCATGATCCAGCATGATGCCTGATCCTATATTTGCAGCTGGATGAATATCAATAGAAAAAATACTAGACATTCTACTTTGTAAATAAAGAGCCAATTCAATTTTTTTTTCTTTCCATAGAATATGATTGACTCTATGTATAGCTATCGCATGAAAACCTTTTAAATATAGAAATGGTGTTAAATAATTTTTTACCGCTGGATCTTTGGTGACAATACATACTATATCTCGAACTAAACATAACAATATATCTGGATATTTTATATATATATTGCGTAAAATTTTTTTTAAGCAATGTTTTGATATAAGTGATGTAGATAATATATTAGACAACATATAAATTAAAGCATCACCCAACGTTTTATGCTGTAATACACTTTTTTTATAAAATTTATATAAAACAGGTTCTTTTTTACTCATCAAATCAGCTTCGTTTTTTATTTTGTTCCATATATCTACTGTACTGATAAAACCCATATATTTGCCTTAATATATCTTGTAGATTATATTAAAATATTTTTAAAAATTTTTTATACTATGATTATTATTTTTTTATGTTATTTTTTTCTAATTCAATTTTTTTATAATAAATAGAATCAAAATTAATAGGTGCAAGATTTAATTGAGGAAAACTAGCATAAGATACTAAATTTGATATACATGATCTTGCATATGGAAATAAAATATTTGGGCAATATGCACCTAGACAATGCTGAAGAACTTTATTATTTAAATTAATAATCGAAAAAATACCAGCTTGATGTACATCACATAAAAACACTAATTTATCTTGATGTTTTACAGTTACTCTAACATGTAAAATAACTTCAAATATATCTATATCTATTTGAAAAGACGTAGTATTTAAATCAATATTTATAATAGGTTTCCAGCTAATATTAAAAACATCAGGTGTATTAGGAGCTTCAAAAGAAACATCTTTAACATAAATACGTTGAATCTCAAAATATTTTGGTTCTATTTTTTTTTCTGACATATATAATACTCATATATTTGATTATTAATAACATTTTTTAAAAAATAAAAACATTTATTTTTCTTCTACAGATAAATTTAAATCCTTTACATCCCAAGATTGTATTCCGTCTTCTATAACATAAATGCGATTAAATCCGTGCGTATGTAATTGTTTAGTACACTCATTACATTGATGGAGCTCGCTGATAATAAGAATTATAGGATAAATTTTTGATAATTTTAATTCTTTTATATGTCCGGATAAAATATTCTGCAGAGACATGTGGATAGAATTCGCTACATGACTTTTATTAAATAATTCAATTACACGAGTATCAATAATAATAGCATTTTCTTTTTCAATTAAATTTTTTGCTTGATGATAATTGATAATAGTAAATTTAGATAAAATATTTTGTATAGTTAAGGAGACAATCAAAATAAGTAAAAAAAACCATATCACACTTAATATTAAATTGTCACGAATAAAAAACATTATATTCTGCATAATATTTAAATTCCTTTTGATACAAAGAAAATATCTAAAAATACTTGTACTTAATGTTATCAATTCTCACTAATAAAAAATAAGACCAAGTAAAAAAAGTATATAATCTAAATATCTATAATATTGTTCTATATATAAAATTGTTTTAAATAATATGAAGTCTTTTTTTAGCTTTTATAATTTCTTGATGCACTTGCTCTGGTGCTACACCACCTTTAGATATTCTTTTCGTAAGACATGCTTCTAAAGTAATATTTTCATATATATTTTCTTCGAAAAGATTACTATATAATTTAAATGTAGAAAGATTTAAGTTATTTAAAGATTTTTTTTCATTAATAGCTTGTAAAACTAGTCGACCGGCGATATTATGAGCTTCACGAAAAGTTACCCCTTTTTTTACTAGATAATCTGCAATTTCCGTAGCATTAGAATAACCTTTTTCAGCTGCTTTTTTACATGATATACGATTTATTTTTATATTTTTTAAAATTAATGCAGCCATGCATAAACATATATTCCAATTTTGTAAAGTATCGAATAAACCTTCTTTATCTTCTTGCATATCCTTATTATATGATAAAGGAAGACTCTTTAATATAGTTAATATAGAAAATAAAGAACCGTAAACACGACCACATTTTCCACGTATAAGTTCTAATGCATCGGGATTTTTTTTCTGAGGCATTAAAGAGGAGCCTGATGTAATATTATCAGATAATTCAATAAAATTTGCTTCACCAGAATTAAAAAAAATCAAATCTTCAGAAAAACGTGATAAATGCATCATGCTAATGGAGGCTACTGATAAAAGCTCAATCACATAATCTCGATCTGAAACACTATCCAAGCCATTTCGTGTTGCAGATGCAAAGCCCATAGATTTTGCTAACTCTTCACGATCAATATTCCATGCCGTACCTGCAAGAGCACCTGAACCTAAAGGACTAGTATTTAATCTTTTTTCTGCATCTTCTAAACGACCTACATCTCTTCGTAACATTTCTACATAAGCTAGACACCAATAAGCAAAAGTAATCGGTTGAGCTCTTTGTAAATGAGTATAACCTGGCATAATAACATTATAATTATGTTCAGCGATTAGAACGAATGTCTTTTGTAAAGCTAGAATATTTTTTAATAATAAAGATATTTTTTTTTTACACCATAATTTTAAATCTGTCGTAATTTGATCATTTCGACTACGCCCAGTATGTAATTTTTTACCAAGATCACCAATCTGATCAATTAATCGTGACTCTACCCAACTATGGATATCTTCTGAACCACTCATTAAAATATCTTTTTTATCATTTTTTATTTCACTTAATAATAAAAAAAGTGCAGTTTGTATTTTTTCTTGCTCTTTTTTAGTTAAAATATTGCTTTTCATTAATGCTTTTGACCAAGCAATAGAAGCTATTATATCTTCTTTTACTAAAATATAATCAAACAATAATGAAGTATTGAATTTTTTAAATAATTGATTAGATTTCTCAAGAAATCTTCCACCCCAAAGAGTCATATCATTTCTCTGTAAATTAATAGTAAGATAATATTGATTAAAAAAAATTTATTGAACAATTATTTATTTTTTGCACGTATTCTAGATGAAAGAGAGAGTAAACGGATAAACCCTTCAGCATCAGATGGATTATATACTTCATCTTTACTAAATGTTGCATATTCTTCTGAATATAACGAATGCGGAGATTGTTTTTTTACAGCAATAACACTTCCCTTATACAATTTTAACATCACCATACCGTTAACATTAGATGCTAAAGATACCGCTGCAGCCTGTAAGGACTGTCGTATTGGTGCAAACCAAAAACCGTCATAAATAACAGAAGACATTTCTGAAGCAATTTTTTCTCTCCAGTTCAAACTCATGCGATCTAGTACTAATTGCTCTATTGCTCTTATTGCTGTAAACATAATAGTACCGCCTGGCGTTTCATAACAACCTCTTGATTTTATACCAATAATTCTATTTTCTACTATATCAACTCTTCCTATTCCATGTTTTGAACCAATTTTATTTAATTCTTCTAAACATTGCAATGGAGTTAATTTTTTATTATTAATGGCAATAACACAACTTTTTTCTACTGTTAATAAGATATATTCAGGTTCTTGTGGGGCATTTTCAGGATCAATAGTCCAACTCCAACAAGAAGAATTAGGTGTATTCCAAGTGTTTTCCAGCAATCCTCCTTCTGTTGATACATGCCAAGAATTTTCATCTTTACTGTAAATTTTTTCTAATGTTGCAGTTGTGGAAATGTTACGAGTATGCAAATATTTTAATAAAGATTCTCGTGAATTTAAATTCCATGTGCGCCATGGAGCAATGATATGTAGATCTGGTGCTAAAGATGCATAGGCTATTTCAAAACGCACTTGATCATTACCTTTTCCTGTAGCACCATGACATAATGCTGTTGCGCCTATATCTAAGGCTAATTCCACTTGTTTTTTAGCGATAATTGGTCTAGCTATCGCAGTGCCAAGTAAATAGTGACCCTCGTATAAAGCACCAGTTTGTAACATAGGATAAACGTAATTCTCTATAAATTCTTCTTTTAAATCCATCACAACACAGTCTGATGCGCCAGAATGCAATGCTTTTTTTTCAATGTTATTTAGATCTTCTTGGGATTGCCCTATATTAGCTACAAAAGCAATTACTTTGATATTATAATTTTCTTTTAACCATGGAATAATTGCAGATGTATCTAAACCACCAGAATATGCCAAAACAATTTTTTTTATTTTTTTATTGATCATTATTTAAGCTCATTTTAGTAAAAATATTGTTTTAAATATATAATTACCAATTCTATTATTTTAATAAAATAAATATATCTTACTATTTTAAAAACGTTAAACATCTGTTAATATATTAAAAATTTTTATTTTTATGATTAGAGTACATATGAATGATGTTAATATATTTAATATTTTATATTGAATTTTATATATTATATATTTTATATCATTGTTGTATGATATCAATATCAATTTTTTTATTTTTCAATTTGAGATAAAATTTTTATTTAAAAATTATTTTTTATAATATTTTCAAATAAATATTTTAAGATAAAATTTTTATTATTACCCTGCTAAAAATAAAAAATTTTTAATATAACTGTTTTACTTATAAAGTATTACTTTAGCATGACTTATAAAGTTATAATATAATATAAATATATTATAATCGCAATATATTGAAAATCATGAAGAACTCTTATAATCCCAACATATAACAAATAGAATAAACTACTTTATGTTTATTCAAAGTATAAAAATGAAAATTTTTTACACCTTCACCTAGTAATTTTTTTACCATTTCTACTGCTATTACACTACCAATCACTTCTTGAGTCATAAAATCTTTTTCTAAACAATCAAACATATGAAATATCCAAGAAGGAATTTTAACATTTGTCAAGGCAGAAAAACGCTGTAGTTGTTGAAAATTAGAAATGGGTAGGATACCTGGAATAATTTCAATATTTATACCATGTTGCACGCAATTATCTCTAAAACGCAAATAACTATCTATATTAAAAAAAAATTGAGTAATAGCTCGGTTTGCTCCTGCATCTACTTTCTTTTTTAAATTTATAATATCTAGTATATAATTTTTTGATTCTGGATGTACTTCGGGGTAAGCTGCTACAGAAATATCAAAATCAGCTATTTTTTTTAATAATTTAACTAAATCTACAGCATACATATCATGTATATAATTTTTGTGTGGAGCATCTCCACGTAATGCTAAAATACTTTTAAGACCACTGCACCAATATTTTTCTGCTATTTTTTGCAATTCTATCGGTGATGCATCAACACAAGTCATATGAGGTACTGATACAATCCCTGTATTTTTATAAATTTTTTTTACAATATTATATGTTTTTTTTCTTTCACCACTGTTCGCACCATAAGTTACTGAAAAAAAAGTAGGTTTTAATGTGCTTAATTTTGAAATTGATGTCCATAATTTTTCTTCTTCAAGAATATTTTTAGGTGGAAAAAATTCAAATGAACAATGATTAACTTTGTAATTAGAAATTAATTTTTTCTCTAATGTTTCTTGATAACGTCTATTAAAAAACGTCATATATAAAACTCCATTGATATGTTTGATTTATATTATTAACAAAATAATAATAATTAGATAAAATATTTATATATGAAAAATATACTAATCATGATTTATCTAAAAAAAAAGATTTTGAAACATTTTATCGCTGTAAAAAGAAAAAATTATTTTTTTAAATACAATATTATTAACAGTAAGAATATACGATCACTGTCAACTATCATATTAATATATATATCATATTATGTAAAAATTATTAGTATTTCGGTCTAAAAGCCTTTTAAAAGACATATTAATACAATATATAAAAAAATTAATGTAATAAAAAATATGTATTTTAGTTATTCCACATCAATTGAAGAAAAATATATTATAAATTCCTCTAAGATAATTTTAATATAACTATCTAGAAAATTCTTCTAATAAGAATAAAATTTAAATTTCTTTTAGCGCATGAGCTCTTATGATTTGAAATACAATAAATACAATGATATCAGTATAATATTTTAGAAAATATTCTATATAAGATAACACATTCGAACAGCAAGATTAATTTTCTTAGAGAAACAATTGTAAAAAAATACTATATTTATAACCATTCTATCATGATAGTTAGTATGCTCATGTCAAAAAAAATAAAAAAATATTCATTATCTTTAATATAATGATATTATGCCAATCAATTGCAATATAAAAATGATGTTTTATATATTTAATATATAAAAAAATCTCAAAAAGAAAAATAAAATAATATCCTATACAATAAATATATATAATATATATTGTTTAAAAAAAATTTTTATATCAATAAAAGAATTTTTCATCATTAATACAAATACAATTTTTTCAAAAAAAACTTGCAATAATAATCTAAGATTATATAATAATAAAAATATTGATAGTTAAAATCAATATTAAATTTTTTATTATAAAAATAATATTTATAAAATATAATAACAGCCGGTTTAGCTCAGCAGGTAGAGCAACTGACTTGTAATCAGTAGGTCACCAGTTCAATTCCGGTAGCCGGCAAAAACAAAAAAATTAATATTTTAAAACGGTGGGATTCCCGAGTGGCCAAAGGGAGCAGACTGTAAATCTGCCGTCATAGACTTCGAAGGTTCAAATCCTTCTCCCACCAAATAGATACAAAAAAAGCGGACATCGTATAATGGATATTACCTCAGCCTTCCAAGCTGATGATACGGGTTCGATTCCCGCTGTCCGCTCATATAAAAAACCCGGATACCACATGCTATAAAATAATAGCTGATATAGCTTAACAAGGTAGAGCACACCCTTGGTATGGGTGAGGTTCCCAGTTCAAATCTGGGTGTCAGCGTAAAACAAAAACTTCCAAAAATAAAACAACAAAAATTAAAAATCGTTTACCTAAAATCTCACCTAAAATTACAAGAATTTTCCATACATCTACATAAAAAAAATAAAATACTTTGTATAAAGTATCATTAGAAAAATATTTATATTCTATACATAATATATGAAAATAAAAATGTACTGTTAAAAAATATATATTTTTTCTAAGTTATTTTATAATATTAAGAGAAACTATGAATATTAATAATAATAATCAAAAAAAAACGAAATTATTAGAAAAAATAAAATGGTTATTAATTTTTGTACTCTTATGCATATATTTTCTTAGTACATATTACTTATACAAAAACTATTTTTTTACTCATATTATAATTTTATTTTCGCTCATTGGTATAGGAATGAGCATTTTACTATCTACTACACAAGGAAAAAATAGTTTAGTTTTTTTAAAAAAATCATATAATGAAATGCAAAAAATTATTTGGCCACAATACAAAGAAACGTTATATACCACATTTATTATTATTATTGTAACTATTTTAATATCTCTTATCCTATGGAGTCTTGATAGTATAATATTTCGTTTAATAACATTTATCATCAGCCTAAGGTTCTAACATGCATGAGAGTCAAAAAAAAAGATGGTATGTATTACAAGCTTTTTCTGGCTTTGAAAATCGTGTAGCACAATCAATACGTGAACATGTAAAGTTAAAAAAAATGGAAGATGCTTTTGGAGAAGTAATGATTCCATCTGAAGAAGTAGTCGAAATGCGCGGTGGGCAACGTAGAAAAAGCGAATATAGATTTTTCCCAGGATATGTTTTAATTCATATGATCATGACTGATTCCACTTGGCATCTTATAAAAAATATTCCGAGAGTATTGGGATTTATCGGAGGTAAATCTGATAAACCTTCGCCAATTAGTGATAAAGAAGTAGAAGCAATTGTTAATAGATTACGCCAAATCGGAGATAAACCTAGACCTAAAACTTTGTTTGAACCAGGAGAAATGATTCGTGTAAAAGATGGTCCTTTTGCAGATTTCAATGGCGTAGTCGAAGAAGTAGATTATGAAAAAAATCGGTTAAAAGTATCTGTTTCGATTTTCGGAAGATCCACTCCTGTAGAATTAGATTTTAGACAAGTAGAAAAAAATTAATATTACTTAAATATCTGCATATAACACTAATTTATACTGAGACTACACAATGGCGAAAAAAATACAATCTTATATAAAACTTCAAGTTCCTGCGGGAGCAGCAAATCCAAGCCCTCCTATAGGTCCTGCATTGGGACAAAAAGGTCTGAATATTATGGAGTTTTGTAAATCTTTTAATGCAAAAACAGAAAAAATAGAAAAAGGGTTACCCATACCAGTTATTATTACTGTGTATTCAGATCGCTCATTTACGTTTATTACTAAAACTCCACCAGCTTCTATTTTACTCAAAAAAGCTGCCGGCATTAAATCTGGATCAAATAAACCAAAAATAGAAAATAATGGAATAGTAACACATGCTCAAATTAAAGAAATAGCAATAATAAAAAAAAATGATATGACTGGTTCAAATATTGAAAATATAATTCGCTCCATTGAAGGCACAGCTCATTCGATGGGCTTGACGATTAAGGAGACAGAATGAATAAAAAATCTAAAAATCAACAAAAAAAAAATAAGCAAATTGATCTTAAAAAATTATATCATATTGATGAATCAATAACGCTATTACAAAAATTGTCTAAAGCAAAATTTACAGAAAGTATTGATATCTCAATTAATTTAGGAATCAATCCGAAAAAATCCGATCAAAACATTAGAGGTTCAATAATATTACCTAATGGCACCGGAAGATCCGTACGAGTTGCAGTATTTACTCAAGGTGATAACATAAAAATTGCTCAAAAAAATGGTGCAGATTTAGTGGGAATGGAAGAATTAGCTGAAAAAATTAAAAATGAAGGCGTCACTTTTGACATGGTCATTGCCTCTCCTGATGCCATGAAAATAGTAACAACCATTGGACAAATTTTAGGACCTCGAGGTTTGATGCCAAATCCTAAATTAGGAACAGTAACTGAAAATATTGCTGATGCTATTAAAAATGCTAAAATGGGTCAAATCTGTTATCGCAATGATAAAAATGGAATTATTCATTCTACTATCGGTCGTATTAATTTTCATAAGAAAAAAATTGAAGAAAATTTTAAAATATTTTTAGAATCGATTAAAAAATCAAAACCACCGCACTCAAAAGGAGTGTATATAAAAAAAATTGTATTATCAACCACTATGGGTGTTGGACTAACTATCGATCAGTCTAGTTTATCTATTTAGTCAATCAATTATTCATTACTTTCTAGAGACTCTGAAAAATCATCTATAATGATGTCTCTGTTTTTAAAAAAATACACAAAAAATAATTTTTCTCTACACAAAAATATGAGAGATTTTCATAAATGGCATTAAATCTTCAGAAAAAAAAAATAATTGTATCAAAAATTCATGATATATCTAATATCGCACTATCTGCTATAACGGCTAATTATCAGGGTATTAAAGTTAATACGATTAATCAATTGCGAAAAAATGGACGTGAAGTTGGTGTAAAAATGAGTATTGTACAAAATACTTTATTATCTTTAGGTGTTCATGATACATCTTTTGAATGTTTAAAAAAAAAAATAAAAGGTTCTACTTTCATTGCATATTCTATGCAACATCCGGGTAGTGGAGCAAGATTATTTAAAGAGTTTTCGGAACAAAATCAAAATTTCAAAATTACAGGGGGTGTATTTGAAGGAAAAACACTTTCGCTACTAGAAATTAATAAATTAGCAGAATTACCTACTTATAAAGAAGCAATAATTAAAATGATATTAATATTAAAAATATCATCTATTGGAAAACTTATCTATACATTATTTGCTATAAAAAATAAAAAAGAAAATATTTTAACAAGTACTTTTTAAAATATTTTACTCGTATACCCATAAGTCTATATAGTCATTAGGAATAAATATTTATGTCTATTACTCAAGAGCAAATTTTAGAAGCGGTATCTAAAATGTCTGTAATGAATATTGTAGAACTTATTTCTGCAATGGAAGAAAAATTCGGTGTTTCCGCTAATATGTCTATGAATTCTAATAATAATGTAGAAAATAATACTGTTGAAGAAAAAACAGAATTTGATATATTTCTAAAAGCTATTGGACCTAATAAAGTATCTGTTATTAAAACTGTCCGTAGCGCTACGGGTTTAGGACTAAAAGAAGCTAAAGACCTAGTAGAATCGGCACCGACTCTATTAAAAGAAAATATTACTAAAGATGATGCAGAATCGCTTAAAAAAACACTAGAAGATGTAGGTGCTGAAATTGAAATTAAATAACAGTATTATCACAAATTAATTGTCGTTTTAAGACGGCTGGTGCTATTCGCACACCAGCCACTTTAATAAAAATATTATATAAATATTTTGTTATTATATTATGATAACACACAATTATTTTTTACAATCAATACAAAAATAAATATTTCCTCTACAAAATAAATTTAGATTTTTAATAATCTGCCATATAAATGAGGAACCCCATGGTTTACTCTTATACCGAAAAAAAACGTATTCGTAAAGATTTTGGAAAACGCCCTCAAGTTTTAGATATACCATATCTTCTTTCCATTCAACTTGATTCTTTTAAGAAATTTATAAAACCAGATAAAGACGGTCAACATGGATTAGAAGCAGCATTTCGATCTGTTTTTCCGATTAACAGCTATAATGGGAACGCTGAATTACAATATGTTAGTTATCGATTGGGAAGATCAATATTTAATGTACAAGAATGTCAAATACGCGGCGCCACTTATTCCGCACCATTAAGAGTAAAACTACGCTTAATTATATATGATAAAGAAATATCAGAAACACAAGTTAAAGATATCAAAGAGCAAGAAGTATACATGGGTGAAATCCCTTTAATGACAAATAATGGCACTTTTATTATCAATGGTACAGAACGTGTAGTTGTATCTCAACTTCACCGAAGCCCAGGAGTATTTTTTGATAGTGATAAAGGCAAAACACACTCGTCTGGTAAAGTATTATATAATGCGCGAATTATTCCTTATCGCGGTTCTTGGTTAGATTTTGAATTTGATCCTAAAGATAACTTATTTGTACGTATTGATAGACGAAGAAAATTACCAGTCAGCATTATATTGCGTGCTCTTCATTACAATACAGAAGAAATATTAGATATTTTTTTTGAAAAAAATATCTTTTATATCAAAGATAAAAAAATTCAACTACAACTAGTACCAGAAAGACTAAGAGGTGAAACAGCTTCTTTTAATATTAAAAAAAATGATATTATATATGTTGAAAAAGGTCGTCGTATCACAGCTAGACACATACAAGAATTAAAAAAAAATAATATTCAATCTATTGAAGTCCCAATGGAATACCTTTTAGGTAGAGTGATATCAAAAAATTACGTAGATAAAATCACAGGTAATATAATAATCTCTGCTAACACTGAGTTATCATTAGAAAATTTAACACAATTATACAAGTTAAATATTTCATGTATTGAGACAATATTTACAAACGATTTAGATCACGGACCATATATATCAGAAACATTACGTATCGATTCAGCTAATGATCGCGCTAGCGCTTTAATAGAAATTTATCGTGTTATGCGCCCAGGTGAACCTCCTACAAAAGAAGCAACAGAAAATTTATTTGAAAATTTATTTTTTACAGAAGATAGATATGATCTTTCCTCTGTGGGTAGAATGAAGTTTAATCGCTCTCTGCTTCGAAAACATATTAAAGGATCTAGCACTTTAAGTAAAAACGATATTATCGATGTCATAAAAAAATTAATTGATATCCGAAATGGAAAGGGAGAAGTAGACGATATTGATCATCTTGGTAATAGACGTATTAGATCAGTTGGAGAAATGGCAGAGAATCAATTCAGAATTGGTCTTGTTAGAGTTGAAAGAGCTGTCAAAGAAAGATTATCTATCGGTGATGTAGACATATTAATGCCACAAGATATGATTAATGCAAAACCTATATCTGCAGCTGTAAAAGAATTTTTTGGTTCCAGTCAGTTATCTCAGTTTATGGACCAAAATAATCCTCTTTCAGAAATTACTCACAAAAGAAGAATTTCAGCCCTGGGATTAGGGGGGTTAACTAGAGAACGAGCAGGATTTGAAGTTCGTGATGTTCATCCTACACACTATGGACGAGTATGTCCCATAGAAACTCCTGAAGGTCCTAATATTGGATTAATTAATTCTTTATCTGTATATGCACAAACTAATTCATATGGATTTTTAGAAACACCTTATAGAAAAGTGCGTAATGGTTTAGTAACAGAAGAAATTCAATATTTATCCGCTATTGAAGAAGGTAATTATATTATTGCTCAAGCTAATACCAACCTTGATCACAATGGTTATTTTACGCATGATTTAGTGACTTGTCGACATAAAGGTGAATCTAGTCTATTTAATGCTGAACAAGTAAATTATATGGATGTTTCTACACAACAAATTGTATCAGTAGGAGCTTCACTAATTCCCTTTTTAGAACATGATGATGCCAATAGAGCCTTAATGGGTGCTAATATGCAGCGTCAAGCAGTACCCACATTAAAAGCAGATAAACCGCTCGTGGGGACAGGTATGGAAAGAGCAGTAGCAGTAGATTCAGGCGTAACAGCAGTGGCAAAAAGAGGTGGTATTATTCAATATGTAGACGCATCTCGTATTGTTATTAAAGTAAATAGAAAAGAAACATACGCAGATGAAGCTGGTATAGATATATATAATTTAACTAAATATACTCGATCTAATCAAAACACATGCATTAATCAAACACCATGCATAAAATTACATGAAAGAATTGAAAAAGGTGATGTATTAGCAGACGGACCATCTACTGATCTTGGTGAGCTTGCATTAGGGCAAAATATGAGAGTAGCTTTTATGCCATGGAATGGATACAATTTTGAAGATTCTATATTAGTATCTGAAAAAGTAGTGCAAGAAGATAGATTTACCACAATTCATATTCAAGAATTAGCATGTGTATCAAGGGATACTAAATTAGGGCCAGAAGATATTAGTTCTGATATACCCAATGTAGGTGAAGCAGCTTTATCAAAATTAGATGAATCAGGAATTGTTTATGTCGGAGCAGAAGTAACTGAAGGTGATATATTAGTAGGCAAAGTAACACCTAAAGGAGAAACGCAATTAACACCAGAAGAAAAATTACTACGCGCTATTTTTGGTGAAAAAGCATCCGATGTTAAAGATTCTTCATTAAGAGTGCCCAATGGTACATCCGGAACAGTAATAGATGTACAAATTTTTACTAGAGATGGTGTAAAAAAAGATAAAAGAGCAATAGAAATTGAAGAAATGCAATTAAAAAAAGCTAAAAAGGATATTACAGAAGAATTTAAAATATTTGAATCCAGTTTATTTATGCATACAAAAAAAATACTATTATCTTTAAATATAGATTTAACAATACTTAATCAATTACCTCGTGAAAAATGGTTAACTATAGATACAAAAGACAAAAATATTAAAAAAGAAATAGAAAAACTCTTACAACAACATCGTGAATTAAAAGAAAAATTTGAAAAAAAAATTGAAACAAAACGTCATAAAATTACACAAGGCGATGACTTATCTCCGGGAATTTTAAAAATAGTCAAAGTTTATTTAGCCGTTAAACGACAAATACAACCTGGCGATAAAATGGCGGGACGACATGGTAATAAAGGAGTTATTTCTAAAATTAATCCTATTGAAGACATGCCTTATGACGAACATGGTACACCTGTAGATATTGTACTTAATCCATTAGGCGTGCCCTCTCGTATGAATATTGGTCAAATACTTGAAACACATCTTGGAATGGCAGCAAAAGGGATCGGCGACCAAATTAATGCTATGCTTAAAAAAGAAGAAAAAGTATCTAATTTAAGAAAATTTATTCAAAAAATTTTTGATTTAGGTGAAAATTTAAGACAGAAAGTAAACTTAAACACATTTTCCAATGAAGAAATAATGTGTTTAGCGAACAATTTAAAAAATGGAATGCCTATTTCAACACCTGTTTTTGATGGTGCACAAGAAAATGAAATAAAAGCATTATTAAAATTTGCTAATTTACCATCTTCCGGCCAAATCACACTATTTGATGGTCGTACTGGCGAAAAATTTGAAAGACCTGTTACAGTCGGTTTTATGTATATGTTAAAATTAAATCATTTAGTAGATGATAAAATGCATGCTAGATCTACCGGTTCATATAGTCTAGTCACACAACAACCTTTAGGTGGAAAAGCTCAATTCGGCGGACAACGTTTCGGTGAAATGGAGGTTTGGGCATTAGAAGCATACGGAGCATCTTATACACTACAAGAAATGTTAACTGTCAAATCTGATGATGTTAATGGAAGAACTAAAATGTATAAAAATATTGTTGATGGTAATCATCAAATGGAACCAGGTATGCCAGAATCTTTTAACGTATTATTGAAAGAGATTCGTTCATTAGGTATTAATATTGAATTAGAAAATGAATAACAAAAATATTAAATAGCAATAATTCATCTACATTACACATATATATATCAATCATCTTAACACGTTTCACTCCGATGGGAGCTTTTTTGTGAAAGATTTACTAAAATTTCTAAAAGCTCAAACTAAAATTGAAGATTTTGATGCTATTAAAATTTCATTAGCTTCTCCTGATATGATCAGATCTTGGTCATTTGGTGAAGTAAAGAAACCCGAAACAATTAATTATAGAACATTCAAACCTGAGCGTGATGGATTATTCTGCGCTCGCATTTTTGGTCCAGTCAAAGACTTTGAATGTCTATGCGGAAAATATAAAAGATTAAAACATAGAGGTGTGATTTGTGAAAAGTGCGGCGTAGAAGTCACACAAAGCAAAGTAAGAAGAGAAAGAATGGGACATATCGAACTATCTTCTCCTACTGCTCATATTTGGTTTTTAAAATCATTACCATCTCGTATTGGTTTATTATTAGATATGCCATTAAGAGATATTGAAAGAGTTCTATATTTTGAGTCTTATGTCGTAGTGGAAGCTGGATTAACTAATTTGGAAAAAAGACAAATTTTAACAGAAGAACAATACTTAGATTCTATAGAAGAATTTGGTGATGAATTTGACGCCAAAATGGGAGCAGAAGCTATACAAATTCTATTAAAAGATATAAATTTAATTAAAGAATGCGATAAATTAAAAATAGAATTAAATGAAACAAATTCTGAAACAAAACGAAAAAAACTCACAAAAAGAATTAAATTATTAGAAGCATTCATACAATCACATAATAAACCAGAATGGATGGTACTTACTGTATTACCAGTTCTACCACCTGATTTAAGACCTTTAGTACCATTAGATGGCGGAAGATTTGCAACATCTGATTTAAATGATTTATATCGACGCGTTATAAATAGAAATAATCGACTTAAAAGATTATTAGATCTATCAGCTCCAGATATTATTGTAAGAAACGAAAAAAGAATGCTGCAAGAAGCAGTAGATGCATTGCTGGATAACGGAAGAAGGGGTCGAGCAATCACTGGATCTAATAAAAGACCTCTTAAATCATTAGCTGATATGATAAAAGGAAAACAAGGAAGATTCAGACAAAATTTATTAGGGAAAAGAGTAGATTATTCAGGACGATCTGTGATAACTGTAGGTCCTTATTTACGATTACATCAATGTGGTTTACCAAAAAAAATGGCATTAGAACTATTTAAGCCATTTATATATGGAAAATTAGAAGTGAGAGGTTTAGCAACAACCATTAAAGCAGCAAAAAAAATGGTAGAAAGAGAAGAATCAGTTGTATGGGATATATTAGATGAAGTTATTCGGGAACATCCAGTATTATTAAATAGAGCACCTACACTACATAGATTGGGTATACAAGCATTTGAACCTATTCTTATAGAAGGTAAAGCTATTCAGCTTCATCCTTTAGTTTGTGCAGCTTATAACGCTGATTTTGATGGTGATCAAATGGCTGTACATGTCCCATTAACTATAGAATCTCAATTGGAATCCAGAGCATTAATGATGTCTACCAATAACATTCTCTCTCCCGCTAATGGTGAACCAATTATTGTACCATCTCAAGATGTAGTCTTAGGACTATATTATATGACTCGTGAGAAAATCAATGGCAAGGGAGAGGGAATGATTCTCAGTGGACCTTATGAAGCAGAAAAAATTTATCGCTTAGGCATTGCGGAGATACATTCTTTAGTTAAAATACGAATTACAGAATATCAAAAAAATGATAACAATAATTTTACTTCAAAAACAACAATTGTTGATACTTCTATCGGAAGAGCTATTCTATGGACGATTGTTCCTAAAGGTTTACCGTTTAGTATAGTAAATAAAACTTTAGGAAAAAAAGATATTTCTAAAATGCTAAATACTTGTTACCGTATTTTAGGTTTGAAACCAACAGTTTATTTAGCTGATCAAATTATGTATACAGGATTTGCTTATGCAGCTAGATCTGGTGCTTCAGTAGGAATCGATGATATGGTTATACCGGATAAAAAAGAACATATTATTTCTGAAGCAGAGATAGAAGTAGCTGAAATACAAGAGCAATTTCAATCAGGATTAGTTACAGCCGGAGAAAGGTACAATAAAGTTATTGATATTTGGGCAGCTGCCAATGAAAGAGTAGCTAAAGCTATGATGAAAAATTTATCTACAGAATCTGTTATAAATAAAAAAGGGGAAAAAGAAAGACAAATTTCTTTTAATAGTATTTTTATGATGGCAGATTCAGGTGCCCGCGGATCTGCTGCACAAATACGTCAATTAGCTGGTATGAGAGGATTAATGGCTAAACCAGATGGATCGATTATTGAAACTCCTATCACAGCAAATTTTCGAGAAGGATTAAATGTATTACAATATTTTATTTCTACTCATGGAGCCCGAAAAGGTCTTGCTGATACTGCGCTAAAAACTGCTAATTCTGGTTATCTTACACGTCGTTTAGTGGATGTAGCACAAGATTTAGTAATTACACAAGACGATTGTAAAACCTATGAAGGCATTGTAATGACTTCCTTAATTGAAGGTGACGATGTCAAAGAACCATTACATGAACGTGTTTTAGGACGTGTCACTGCAGAGGATATTATCCTACCAAACACCCAGGATATACTAATTTCAAGAAATACATTACTGAACGAACAATTATGCGATCTTATCGAAGAAAACTCTATCGATAATATTAAAGTGCGATCTGTAGTTAATTGTGATACTAATTTTGGCATATGCGCACATTGTTATGGCCGTGATTTAGCGCGAGGAAATCTAGTAAATAAAGGAGAAGCTATTGGAGTAATTGCAGCACAATCTATAGGTGAACCGGGAACACAGTTAACTATGCGTACGTTTCATATTGGAGGTGCTGCATCCAGAGCTGCAGCCGAATCAAGTATTCAAATAAAAAATCCAGGTGTGATACACCTTAAAAATGCTAAATTTGTTACTAATTCTAACGGGAAAATAGTAATTACATCACGTAATGTAGAATTAAAAATCATTGACAAATTTAGAAGAACAAAAGAAAGTTATAAAGTACCTTATGGAGCTATAATGGCGAAAGGGCATGGTGAAAAAGCATATGCAGGAGAAACTGTAGCAAAATGGGATCCACATACTATGCCCGTTATAACTGAAGTTAATGGTTATGTTAAATTTATAGACATGATAGATGGACAAAGCATTACTAGACAAGCTGATGAATTAACAGGATTATCTTCTATAGTAATATTAGATACGGCAGAAAGAATGTCTATCGGAAAAGACTTAAGACCAGCACTGAAGATTATTGATAAATCCGGAGATGATGTCCTCATTTCTGGAACGGACATGCCAGCACAATATTTTTTACCTGGGAAAGCTATTATCCAGATTGACGATGGCATGCATATAAGTTCTGGTGATACTTTAGCAAGGATTCCTCAAGAATCTGGAGGAACTAAAGATATTACAGGTGGACTACCAAGAGTCGCTGATTTATTTGAAGCTCGCCGACCTAAAGAATTGGCTATTTTAGCTGAAATTAGTGGAATTATATCATTTGGTAAAGAAACCAAAGGGAAAAGACGATTGGTTATAACACCAATCAATGGAAATAATTCTTATGAAGAAATGATTCCAAAATGGAGGCAATTAAATGTCTTCGAAGGTGAGCGAGTAGAGCGTGGTGACGTAATATCAGATGGTCCAGAATCACCACATGATATTTTACGGTTAAGAGGTGTACAAGCGGTTACTAGATATATTGTTAATGAAGTGCAAGAAGTATATCGTTTGCAAGGTGTCAAAATAAATGATAAACACATAGAAGTTATTATTAGACAAATGTTACGAAAAGCTACAATAATTAAATCAGGTGAATCAGATTTTTTAGATGGAGAACAAGTAGAATATTCTAAAATAAAAATGTCTAATCGTATTTTATGCAATAAAAATAAAAAAATAGCTACTTTTTCTCGCGATTTATTGGGAATTACAAAAGCCTCTCTTGCTACTGAATCATTTATTTCAGCGGCTTCTTTTCAAGAAACGACTCGCGTGTTAACAGAATCAGCAGTTGCAGGAAAAAGAGATGAATTGCGAGGATTAAAAGAAAATGTCATTGTCGGACGTCTGATTCCAGCAGGAACAGGATATGCATATCATAAAGAACGCTTAAATCGACGTCAAGCGCAGAACGATCATCATTCAAATACATTAAGTTCATCTATAAGTGCTGAAGAAGCATCTGCTAATTTATCAGAACTCTTAAATTCTACTCTTATCAACGATAAATAATATTTATAACTTGTTTTTTATATTTCTAAATACGGATGCCACTAATAAAAAAACTAAATAACAAATATAAATTTATATTTGTTATTTAGTTAATAAAGATATAATATATTTTTTTTAAAAAAATATATTAAAATTTTATATTATTCCATTATCAAAATAAAATATTTTTCATATATTTATTATGCTATTTTTATATATAAAATATAAAAATTATCAATATTTAATATATTTTATATAAGAAATATCATTAATACAATATCAAACGCTTTTATATTATATAAAAATTAAGAGGTTTATATGTATAATAAATAAAACATTAATTCTCTCTTAAAAAAATGTAATTGAATTTAAAAATTAAAATTGTATTAAACATATTTAATATGCACTATCATGCATGTTTTATTATTGTTTTATTTAAATATTCACACTCTTTCATTGGCACAAATAAACCAATGAAAATCTTAAAAATTATTAATATTAGTGATAAAAGAGAAGATAATGAATAAAACCCAATTAATCAAAATAATCGCTGAAAAATCTAACTTATCTAGAATGCAAATTAAATCTACATTAGAGATGACTTTGTCTGCTATTGCTGAATCTTTAAAAAAAGGAGAATCGGTACAAATTGTTGGATTTGGTACATTTAAAGTCAATCTACGCGCATCACGTACCGGAAGAAATCCTCAAACAGGTGAAGAAATTTGTATACCTGCTACAAAAGTACCAAGTTTTGTATCGGGGAAAGCATTAAAAAATGTTGTTAAATAATATAAAAAAAATAATTTTGCGAGGGGGTATAAAAACCCCTGAAAAAAATTTATACATAAAATGTTAAACAGATAAAATATTATATATGTATTTTTATAAAAAAAATACTATTCTGCTAATCAAATAAAGAATATATCTTATGTCATTAAATAATATTATCAAAAATGCTTTAATTAGTGTATCGAATAAAACTAACATTATAAATGTAGCTCAATTGTTAATCGATAATAAAATCAATTTATTTTCTACTGGTGGAACAGAAAAAACTTTAAAAGAAAATAATATACCCGTGACTAAAATTTCAGATTACACAGAATTTCCAGAAATCATGGATGGTCGCGTGAAAACCTTGCATCCTAAAATTATGGCTGGTATTTTGGGGAGAAGAAATATAGATAAAAAAATTATGCATAAATATAATATATTACCTATCGATATAGTAATAGTGAATTTTTACCCTATTGTAAAAAAAAATACAAAAACATCAATAAAAATCAGTGATTTTTTAAACCATATTGATATTGGTGGACCTACTCTTGTCAGAGCAGCCGCTAAAAATTACAAAGATGTTATAATAATAACCGATTTATCTGATTTTCAATCTATTATAAATGATATTAGTACAAACAATATAACTTTAGAAAAAAGATTTTACTTAGCACATAAAGCCTTTCAATATACACTATCATATGAAAAAAAAATTGAACAATATTTTTCTGAAAATATTACATTAAAAAATAACAATGCTTTTCCAAAAATATTAAATTTACAATTTATCAAAAAACAAAATTTAAGATATGGAGAAAACCCACATCAAAAAGCATCATATTATATAGAAAAGAATACCTATTTAGATGGAACAATCAGCTCGTCATATCAGATTCAAGGAAAAGAATTATCCTATAATAATATATCTGATGCTGATATAGCTCTAGAATGCGTGCAAGAATTTAATGATCCAGCATGTGTTATTGTCAAACATGGTAATCCTTCTAGTGTATCTATGAAAAATTCAGTATATGAAGCATACTTGTCCGCTTATCATGCAGATACTATTTCAGCATTTGGAGGGGTAATTGCATTCAATAGAATATTGGATGTAGCTACTTTAGAAACAATTATAAATAATCAATTTGTTGAAGTTATTATTGCTACTGATATTGATAATACTGCTTTAAAAATATTAAAAACAAAAAAAAATATACGAGTACTTATTTCAGGAAAAAAAAATAAAAAAACAACAGGATTAGATCTAAAAAGAATACGAAACGGATTATTAGTACAAGAATATGATAATAATAGTATAGAATATGATAAATGGACCGTTAAAACAGTACGTCATCCAACAAAAAATGAGATACAAGATGCATTATTTTGCTGGAAAGTTGCTAAATTTGTAAAATCTAATGCTATTGTGTATGGAAGAAATAATGTTACTATTAGTATTGGAGCAGGACAAACAAGTCGTATCGACGCTATTAATATAGCTAATATGAAAGCAAAAAAAGAAAAAAAAAATATTATCGGTGCGACAATGTCATCTGATGCTTTTTTTCCTTTTAGAGATGGAGTAGATTGCGCTTCTTTAATGGGTATCAATTGTATTGTACAGCCTGGTGGTTCAATTCGAGATCCAGAAGTTATAGAGGCAGCTAACGAAAAAAATATTTCTATGATTTTTACACATACTCGTCATTTCAAACATTAAAATACTATATTTTTATAATTAATATAAAATTTTATTAAATCATCATTTAGATCATTCTATAAAAAACCTAATCTAAAAGATGATTAAATGTATGATATTTTTGTATATCAGAAAAAATAAAAATGCATTTTCTATCTAATTTTATATTTTTTTCTAATATTTTTTGTTACTGAAACCATATTTTTTAACGCAATAATTGTTTCATTCCAATTTCTTGTTTTTAAACCACAATCTGGATTAACCCAAATACGTTTTAATGGAATATAATTTATAGCTTTAAGTAATCTTTGACTTATTTCTTGTTCACTCGGTATATTAGGAGAATGAATATCATACACTCCAGGCCCGATATCGTTAGGATATTGAAATTTTTTAAATGATTCTAATAATTCCATATCAGAACGAGCAGTTTCAATAGTAATTACATCTGCATCTAATAAAGCAATGGAATTCATTATGTCATGAAATTCACAATAACACATATGCGTGTGAATTTGTGTGCTATTTTTTACACCAGAAGAACTTAAACGAAAAGCATTCACTGCCCAAGATAAATATTTACTCCACAATTTTTTACGTAATGGTAAACCTTCACGCAATGCTGGTTCATCAATTTGAATAATATTTATTTCTGCTTTTTCTAAATCTTGTACTTCATCACGTAATACTAATGCTATTTGCTGAGCAATAACTTCTAATGATATATCTTCTCTAGGAAAAGACCAGAACAAAATTGTAACAGGACCAGTTAACATGCCCTTAACTGGTTTTTTTGTCAAAGACTGAGCATATTTAGACCATTCTACTGTTATAGGTTTTTCACGACTAATATCACTAACAATAATTGGTGGTTTTACACATCGTGATCCGTAACTTTGCACCCAGCCGTAATCAGTAAAAACAAAACCATCTAAGTGCTCGCCAAAATATTCTACCATATCATTTCTTTCAGATTCTCCATGTACTAATACGTCTATATCCAAATCTTCTTGTAAAGAAATAACTTTTTGAATATTTTTTTTAATACCAATATTATATTCTTTCTCACTAATCAATTGTGATTTAAAATCGTGTCGTAGCTGCCTGATATCTCTAGTTTGCGGAAAAGAACCAATAGTAGTAGTAGGTAAAATGGGTAATTTAAATGCTTTTTCTTGTTCTAGTAATCTAATATCATAAGAATTTAAGCGCTGATAAGAGTCTGGAGAAATATTAGATACTCTTTTCTGTATATCTTTTTTATGCACTCTTGATGAAAAACGTCTCTCATAAATTGGTAAAATCCAATTTTTAAGAATAGTAGTTGTATTTTCATTTAATGCTTTACATAATAACGACACTTCTTCACATTTCTGAATGGCAAATGAAAACCAATTTTTTACTTCATTATCTAAATTTTTTTCTATTGTCACATCTATCGGCACATGTAATAATGAGCAAGATGAAGAAATTATCAATTTTTGACGATTTTTTATAATATTTATAATTTCTGTAAACCATTTTATAAGATCAGTGCGCCAAACATTGCGACCATTTACAACACCCAAAGATAAAATCCATTCTTTTGGTAATTGAGTATTGAAACTTACTAAATCATATTGTCCATGAATAAGATCAATATGAATTCCTTGTATTGGTAAGCGAGTAATAATCTCAAGATTATGTTCAACACTTTCAAAATATGTAGCTAATAATAAATTAGTAATACCATATAATCTAGAATATGAATAAGTATAAGCATGCCTCCATTTTTCTGTTAAATCACACGCTAAAGCAGGTTCATCTATTTGCACAAAATCTATTCCGCGAATAGATAATTCCTTTAATACCTGTTGATAAATTGGAATAATATTATCTAATAATTCCATACAGTCAAACGTTTTTCCTTTTATCTTTCCTAACCATAAATATGTTATCGGTCCTAACAATATTGGTTTCACTTTGTAACCCAATAATAATGCTTCATCAACTTCCTCTAAAATTTGTTTCCAAGAAAATTTTAAATCTAAATCTCGACTAAATTCAGGTACAATGTAATGGTAATTAGTATTAAACCATTTTGTCATTTCGCAAGCTGAAATATTTGGTGATGAACCTCTAGCCATACTGAATAAAGTGTCTAAATTAATATGATTATCTATTCTATGTCTTTCTGGAATATTACCTAGCATCATACTAGTATTTAATACATGATCATACCAAGAAAAATCTCCAACAGATATATAATATAATCCAGATTCTTTTTGTTTCCGCCAATGATCTTGTCTTAATTGTGATCCAATACTTAATAATTCTTTCTTATCAATTTTGTGATTCCAATAATCTTCTTGAGCTTTTTTTAATTGACGATTGGTACCTATCCGAGGAAAACCAAGTATATGAGATAAAACAACCATGATATTTATCCTATGATCTTATCATTTTATAAAATATTATTTATAAAAAATTTATCATTGATTTGTATTATATAGATACTCTATAATTCTCATATAAAAAAAAAATTACAAGCGTAAATAGTTCATAATTAATATGAAGGAATATCATGATTGAAATAAAACATCTTCGTACAATACAAGAATTAAAAAATAGCGGCTCTGTAAGTGCTGCTGCTATTCAATTGCATCAAACACAATCGGCAATATCACATCAGTGTAATCAATTAGAAAAAAAATTAGGATTTAAGTTATTTATCAGAAAAAGCAATCCTATAAAATTTACTACTCAAGGCAAAATTTTACTACAGTTATCTCAAGAAATATTACCAAAAATACAAAAAGCTATACATAATTGTACTAATTCACATCATATGTTACTACGCCTAGCTATTGAGTGTCATAGCTGTATTCAATGGCTCATGCCGGCATTAACAATTTTTCAAAAAAGTTGGCCTCAGGTAGAAATAGATTTTTATTCAGATATGATATTTAGCCCCCAACTAGCATTACAACAAGGTAATTTAGATGTTGTTTTAACCTCTGAAGTACTACCGCGTAGTAACTTATTTTACGCTCCTATGTTTGATTTTGAAGTGCGATTAATTTTATCCCCGAATCATCCATTAGTAAAAAAAGAAGAGAATATCATGCCCAAAGATTTAGCTTCTGAAATACTTATGACATATCCAGTTCAAAGATATAGATTAGATATATGGAAATATTTTTTACAACCAGCTGGAATTATACCTATATTTAAGAATGTTAATAATACTTTATTATTAATTCAAATGGTATCAGCACAAATGGGAATTACCGCTCTACCACATTGGGCAGTAGGCAATTTTGAACGCCAAGGTTTAGTGGTAACAAGAAAAATAGGAAATGGAATTTGGAGAAGGTTATATGCTGCAATACGTAATAGTGAAAAAAAAGAGTTAGTAATACAAAATTTTATTCATTACATCCGTTTACATGCATATAACAATTTGACATTAGTGCGTAATATTTTATAACCGAGATCTTTTAAATAATATATTTTTAAAATTAAAAATATATTGATATAATATATATATTTATAAAATATTTAAAAATTTATTATATAAAAATTTAGCAACACCATCATTTTTGTTTTTTTCAATAATTTCCATATACGGTAAGGCGGTTTTTAAATTTGGATCAGCATTATCCATGATGCATCCTTTTCCAGACATATATAACATATCTTGATCATTCATGCCATCACCAAAAGATATGCAATCCTTTAAAGACATTTTTAAAAAATTACATATTTTTTTTAAACCTTCCCCTTTAGAGGTTTTTCCTGAAACCACTTCTAAACAACCCGGCATAGAATAATTGATATGAATGTCATTATGCCATATATTAATAATATTTTTTTTTAAAATATCTAATTGTTTTATATTTCGGCTCGTAAAGAAAATTTTATTAATTTTTTTATAATTTAAACTATTGAGATCAAAAAATTTATACTGTAGTGCTGATAAAGATGGACACAATTGATTATCGATTTGATCATTATTAATATACCAATTTTTGTCACAATATATTTGAGTAGTAATACTACTATCAAAATATTTTATTTTACATAAACTTCGAGCAATTTCTTCAGTTAAATAATGACTAAAAATTAATTGCCTATTTAAATCATATACTCTAGCACCATTAGAAGAAATGATAAAAGTTTTTATATTTAAAATGTTTTGTAATTGCATAATATCTAAATGATGTCGGCCAGAAGCAAAAACAAAATAAAAATTTTTTTCTAGTAATGATTTTATAATTTTTTCCGTGTATTTTGTAATTTTATTTTGAGGAGATAATAAAGTTCCATCTAAATCAACTGAGATAATTTTATACATAAAAAAACCTTGAAAATATTATATTTTACATCAAAAAGCATTAAGATAATTAATAATATAAAATATAATATACAAAAAATAGATATTAATACTAAGAAAATAATTATTATATATAAAAGAAATTGTATATAAAATATAATAAAAAAATACATTAATCTAAAAAATAAGTTATATAATACTTAAAACCAATATGCATTATAAATCAATTTTCAAATATTTATATATAAAATGAAAAAATTTTTATACGATATACAACAAAAAAATTGTTTATAAAATAAATGTTAAATAGTAAATATACTATCATCTTATATAAAATACGTATTATCTCAAAATATAAATTTTTTAAGAAACATAATTATATCTTATATGATAATAAAAATTGCAGAAAATATTATAAATAAAAAAATACTATATTTTTAATAAAATCATCTTTATTGTTATTATAAAATTTTTTTAAATTAAAAGTATTCAAATACATTATTGTTTATTCTAGAATAAATATAAACACAACATTAATCTTCTATAGCTATTTTCAATTTTTTCATTGCATTTTTTTCTAACTGACGAACTCTCTCTGCAGAAATACCGTAATTATTAGCAATAGCCTGTAAAGTATTTTTTTTATTTTCATCTAACCAACGCGCATAAATAATATATCGACTACGTTCATCCAGACCTAACAAAGCATTACTTAATTTAGCGGCAGCATACTCTTCCCAGTTATCTTGTTCCACTCCATAAGCAAAATTAGATGTTTTATCTTGTAAATGTGGAATAATTCCATGATATTTGCCATCTATATAATCTTCTTCTGGCACTGGATTAAATGCTACATCTTGAGCTGACATTCGACATTCCATTTCTTTGACATCTTGACTACTAACACCTAATTCACGAGCAACAATTTCTATTTCTTCTTGATTAAACCATCCTAATCTTTTTTTTGTTTTACGTAAATTAAAAAATAATTTTCTTTGTGATTTAGTAGTTGCTACTTTTACAATACGCCAATTACGCAAAACATACTCATGTATTTCCGATTTAATCCAATGAACTGCAAATGAAACAAGACGAACTCCTATTTCCGGATTAAACCGACGAACAGCTTTCATTAAACCTATATTACCTTCTTGTATAAGATCAGCTTGAAGTAATCCATATCCTGAATAATGACGAGAGATATGAATAACAAAACGGAGATGAGATAAAATTAAAATTTTTGCGGCATCTAAATCGGTATTATAACGTAAACGTTTAGTAAGTGCTTTTTCTTCATCATATGATAGCATTGGCCATAAATTAGCTAATCTAATATAAGCATCTAAATTACCAAGTGGAGTCACAGATAAAATCTGTACTTTGTTAATCATTGTTATTCCCGCATTAAATAATTATATTTTTATGGAATCATGAATATGTGGGATAAAATTATTATACTGTAATTAAAAAATAAAATCAAAAATTTTCTATATACAGATTTGTAAATGTTTTAATTTAAAAATAAAAAATAATTTATGTCTACTGATCATATAATGATAATGTTATTTTTGATCAAATATTATTTTGATAAAATTTTTACTATTAAATACTTCTAGATCTGTAATATTTTCACCAATACCTATATAACGAATAGGAATAGAAAAACGATGGGCAATAGAAAATAATACTCCACCTTTAGCGGTGCCATCAAGTTTAGTAATTACAATACCAGTAATATTTAATGCATTATGAAAGTTTTCCGTTTGTTTAAGTGTATTTTGTCCATTGGATGCATCAATTACTAACATAATTTCATGAGGAGCGGATGAATTAATTTTTTTTATTACTCTGATATTTTTTTTAAGTTCTTCCATTAAATATAACTTATTATGTAAACGACCAGCTGTATCAATAATCAATATATCTATATTTCTTGATATTGCTGCTTGTACCGCATCAAATATCACTGCTGATGAATCAGTGCCAGATTGATGTGATATAACCGGAATGTTATTTATTTCTCCTAACTGTTTTAGCTGTTCGACACCTGCTGCTCGAAAGGTATCCGCCGCAACTAACATCACTGATTTGTTTTCAGATTTATATTTTTTCGCTAACTTTACTGCTGTTGTAGTTTTTCCGACTCCATTTACTCCTACTACTAAAATTATAAAAGGAATATGATTATTTATTTTTAATGGTACATCTACTTTTTTCAAAATATAATACATTTTTTTTTGTAGAAAATAATAGACTTGTTCAGAATTTTGTAAATCTTTTCGGCTGCTTTCTGTTATCAAAGTATTAATAATATAATCAGTAGTATCAATACCAATGTCAGCTAATAACATTTTTTCTTCTAAAGTTTTAAATAAAAGTTTATCCATTTTTTTAGAAGTAAAAATATTACTTATTCCTTCGCTAAAAATTTTTTGTGTTTTTCTTAAAGTATTTTTTAATTTTAAAAAAATATTGTTTCGCTTAGTGATATTATCTTGAGTATTCTTTTTTATGTCCTGAATAATATCAATATCTATAATTTTATCATCATTATTAGTTTTTAAAGATGTAGATGTCTTAAGAAATTTTTTTTGTATATTTTTTTCTTGCGCTAATATATTAGGAATAGATTTTTTATTTAAACAATTACCTTCTTTGTATTCTTTATCTGTTTTCAAAACTTTTTTAGTAGAAATTTTATTATTGCTAATTTTATTAGTTAGCCAGGAAAAAAAACTATTTTTTTTATCATTACTCATGAAATACCCTATATTTGATCAATTAGTCAAACGTTTACTTTCATTAAAGATAATTTAAAAATATAAAAAATAAAACATTTGTTTATACATATATTAATAATAAAATAAATTATATCACTAACCACAAATATCTAAAATATGAATAATAATTTTATAAAAAAAAACAATTATGTTTCTATTATTGCAGGAAAATTTAAAGGGAAAAAAATATATTTTAAAGACAATCTATATTTACGCCCAACTACGAATCGTATACGTGAAACATTATTTAATTGGCTTTCTAAAACGGTTCAAAATGCTATTTGTCTGGATTGTTTTGCTGGTAGCGGTGTATTAGGAATAGAATCTATATCTAGAAATGCCACACATGTAACATCATTAGAAATCGATAAAAATACGGCAATAATATTAAAAAACAATATAAAAAAACTAAAAATAAATAATTTAAATGTAATACACACCAATGCAATACATTGGCTTAAAAAAAATGGAACACCATATGATATAATATTTATCGATCCGCCGTACTCAATAGAATTAATCAATGAAACACTTATATTATTAAATAAAAACAAATGGTTAAAAAAAAATTCTATGATTTATATAGAAAAAAATAAAAAAAAAATTTTAAAAATACCAGAGAATTGGGTTTTATATAAAAAAAAACATACATCTCAAATCGAATATTATCTTTATACTTTAAATAACAAAATATAAAAACTGTAAAATAAAAGGTTAAATAATTTCATGAAAATATCTATCTCTAAAAGTATTAATATTGATTTATTTTGTAAAAATCCCATCAAAATATTAGAAAAAAAAGAACATGATCTTTTTGCAGTATTAAAAAAAAATACTCCAGTATTTTATGTAATTACTCCCGATTTTTTCAAAGAATTTTTTGATATTAAATACTATTTAAATAATGATAATCCACAAGAAGAAAAAAAAAAATACATACAAAAATTTTCTATGCACACAAAATGGAAGCCTGATCAAGATTTTCTTCATCAATCAGCACTATGGGGTATTAATCTTATCGGACAAGTATCAAAATGTGAATTAGCCTGTTTTATATCCTATTGGAAAGCGGAAGGCTGTTTTTTTCATCATATACAATGGCAACAAAAACTTGCTAGAAGTTTACAAAAAAGTCGATCTTTGCATTATGAAAAAAAAAATATAAGAAATATTACAGATATACCTATTCCTGATAAAAAAACTCCAAATGGATTTAGAGGTGAATAATGACATTTTATAGTGAATTTTTTAAGCGTCTAAAAAAAATGATGCCTAATAATATTAAACCTAAATTTAATAATGATGAAGAGCTACTATCTTGGAATCAAGAACAAGGTAGAATATCTTCAGAATCTATACTTCGTGCGAATAAAGCTATGAAAATGCAACGTATTCTAGGTCGATCTGGTATTAGGGAATTATATATGAATTGCTCTTTTGATAATTATAAAATTGAAAATGAAGGGCAACGAAAAGTATTAGAAGCATCAAAACGTTATGCAAAAAATTTTAATAAAAATATCGCTAGTTTTATTTTTTCAGGAAGGCCTGGGACAGGAAAAAATCATTTAGCATCTGCCATTGGTAATTATTTAATTCTGCATGGGAAAAGTATACTTATTGTGACTGTAGCAGACTTAATGTCTCATATGAAAGGTACTTTTAGTGGAACTAGTAATACTACTGAAGAAAATTTATTACATGATTTAAGTAGTGTAGATTTGTTAATGATTGATGAAATCGGTATGCAAACTGAATCACGTTATGAAAAAGTAATTATTAATCAAATCGTTGACCGACGCTCATCATCAAAGCGTTCTACAGGCATGTTATCAAACTTAGATCATAAAGGTATGAAATGTCTATTAGGCGAAAGAGTAATTGATAGAATGCGATTAGGTAACAGTTTGTGGTTAACATTTGAATGGGATAGCTATCGTCAATATATTAGAGGCAATGAATATTAAAAACATATTTTATTCTTTAATACGTGATACATATTCACCAGAACGAGTATCCACTTTAATTAAGGATCCAATTTTAATAAAAAGAGGTACTTTAATAACCGCACTTGTACTTAATATGGCTAATTTCGTACTTGCATTGACAGTACTTCCTTTTAATGCAACTGATGTATCTATCACTTTAATATTTACAAATTTATTTGGTATCACAGAAATGGGTTGATCATTCCAAAAAATCACAACACATGTGTCCTGCTCTAGTAACCATTTCTTATGTATGCCGACAATACTTTTTTCTATGCATATTTCTTCAAAAGTGTTTTTTTTAAAAAAATACCAAAAATTTTTATCATTGTATAAATACGATGCAGTATGTTCCAAAACATCAGCTATTTCTAAAGTATCCGTCGATTTAAAAGTTTTTTCTATTAACTGTCTTGTAAGTAATTTTCTTAATTTAACTCGAACAAAAGCTTGACCTTTCCCAGGTTTAACAAATTCACTAGATTCTATCAAATATGGCTCATTTTCAAAAATAATTTTTAAACCCGAACGAAAATTGTTACTATGACATAATTTCATACTATCCTTAATAGCTATGTAAAATTTTTTAAAATACCATTTTAAAAATATAATAAAAAATGAATAGAAAAAATTTCCTCAGACTAACTAGTCTGAGGAAGTAAATTTTATAAAAGCACATTACAATGAAAATGGTAAAAACGTAATTTCAAATATAAATTACATCATTCCGCCCATACCACCCATTCCTCCTGCAGGAGAAGATCCTAAATCAGATGATTTATCTTCTTTAGGTAAATCAGTTACCATACATTCTGTAGTAATCATTAATCCAGCAACTGAACCTGCATATTGTAAAGCAGAACGTGTTACTTTAGTAGGATCTAAGATACCAAAATCGATCATATCACCGTACTCATCAGTAGCTGCATTATAACCGTAGTTACCTTTTCCATCTTTAACATTATTTGTTACAACAGAAGGTTCTTCACCTGAATTAGAAACGATTTGACGCAAAGGAGCTTCCATAGCGCGTAAAGCAACACGAATACCTACGTTTTGATCTTCGTTTTGACCACGTAAATTAGATAATTTTCCAGCTACTCTCACTAACGCCACTCCCCCTCCAGCTACTACACCTTCTTCTACAGCAGCACGAGTTGCATGCAACGCATCTTCAACACGAGCTTTTTTTTCTTTCATTTCTACTTCTGTTGCGGCACCAACTTTTAGAACCGCTACTCCACCTGCTAATTTAGCTAGACGTTCATTTAATTTTTCTTTGTCATAATCAGAAGAAGCTTCTTGAATTTCTTGACGAATTTGATTAATGCGCGCTTGAATAGTACGTTTATCACCTATACCACCAATAATAGTTGTGGTATCTTTACTAATCACTACTCGTTTAGCTTGACCTAAATCTTCTAAAGTAGATTTTTCTAATTCCATAGCTAATTCTTCAGATATCACTGTTCCACCAGTAAGAATAGAAATATCTTGTAACATAGCTTTACGGCGATCACCAAAACCAGGAGCTTTAACGGCTGCTACTTTTACAATTCCTCTCATAGAATTGACGACTAAAGTAGCTAATGCTTCTCCCTCTAAATCTTCTGCAATAATTAATAATGGTTTTCCTGATTTTGCAACAGATTCTAATATCGGTAACATTTCACGAATATTAGAAATTTTCTTATCAGCCATTAAAATATATGGGTTTTCTAATTCTACAATACCTGTATCTGATTTATTAATAAAATATGGAGACAAGTATCCTCTATCAAATTGCATGCCTTTTACTACTTCTAACTCATCTTGTAGACCAGTTCCTTCTTCTACTGTAATCACTCCATCATTTCCTACTTTTTCCATAGCTTCTGCAATTAAAGCACCAACTTTTTCATCAGCATTTGCAGAAATAGTTCCTACTTGTGTAATAGCTTTAGAATCAGAACATGGAACAGATAAATTTTTTAATTCTTCTACAGCACTGATGACAGCTTTATCAATCCCTCGTTTTAAATCCATAGGATTCATTCCGGCAGCTACCGCTTTCAAGCCTTCATTAACAATTGATTGTGCTAATAAAGTCGCAGTTGTAGTTCCGTCTCCTGCGGCATCATTTGCTTTTGATGCAACTTCTTTTACCATTTGTGCACCCATGTTTTCGAATTTATCTTCTAATTCAATTTCACGAGCTACTGAAACACCGTCTTTAGTAATACTTGGTGCACCAAAGGATTTATCTAAAACAACATTTCTACCTTTAGGACCTAAAGTTACTTTTACTGCATCGGCCAATACATTGACTCCGCGAAGCATTTTAATACGTGCTTCATTACCAAATTTTACATCTTTAGCAGCCATTTGATATTTCCTTAAATATATTTATATTTTTAATAGATATAGTATATAGATATAGTGTACTATTCAACAATTGCTAAAATGTCACTTTCAGTTAAAATTAATAACTCTTCATTATCAATTTTTTCTGTTTTTGCACCATAACCTTCATTAAAAATAACAACATCTCCTACTTTTACATCTAATGCTTTTACATCTCCATTGTCTAATATACGACCGTTCCCAACCGCAGTGACAGTGCCGCGAGTAGATTTTCCCGCAGCAGAACCTGTTAATACAATTCCACCTGCAGATTTTAATTCAACTTCTTGACGCTTAACAAGTACACGATCATGCAATGGACGAATTTTCATACTAATAACACTCCTATGAATAATCTTGTTTTATCATTTAAAATGTTTTTATTACTTTAATCTCTTACTTTTACATATAGGGATTATTATTAAAACTTTCAAGGGCAAAAATATTTTTTATTTATTTTTATACCATTTTAAAAAAATAATATAAAAATTTTTTATAAAAAATATATTATACAGCTGTATTGCATAAAAAAAATATTGACAATGTTTTGTCTTTGATGATCTAATATAAAAATTGCCCGGATAGCTCAGTCGGTAGAGCAGGGGACTGAAAATCCCCGTGTCGGTGGTTCAATTCCGCCTCCGGGCATATTCAATAAAATATTATCAATATTATTTCCCAATACAAAAATCAGAAAAAATTTTTTTCAATAGATCATCAGAAGTGAATTGACCTGTAATTTCACCTAACAATCGATTAATAATATTTAAAGACTCCGCTAAAAATTCAATATTTTTATTTTCTATCCAATTTTTTTTAGCTTTTTTAAATTCAGAATAAGAAAGATTTAATTGTTGAAGATGACGTCGACGAGCAATAAAAATACTTTCATGACTCTTATTTTTTTCCATTTCAATTAAATGGCAACGTAATATATCTATACCTTCACCCGTATAAGCCGAAAGAGTAATAAAAAAGAAATCTTTTATTTTTTTAATGTTATATTTCTCTTTAACTAAATCATTTTTATTTAAAATAAAAGTAATATTTTTCTTGTCGTGTAAATGTTTAATAAAATCATAACATATTTTTTCTTGTTTTATTTTATCTATAGTATTATCAATAACAAATAATATATGATCAGATTCTTTAATCGCTGTCCAAGCCCGAATAATACCAAGGTTCTCAACTTCATCTATTGAATCGCGTAAACCAGCAGTATCAATTATTTGTAAAACAACACCATTAATATTAACATGTTCATACAGAATATCACGTGTAGTTCCTGGAATATTAGTAACAATCGCCCTATTACGACCAGATAAAGCATTTAATAAACTAGATTTACCAGAATTAGGTAAACCAGCAATAACAATTTTTTTTCCTTCTTTAAGAATACTTCCCTCTATAGCTAATCTATGAATATTTTGAAATTTTTTATCTAAAAACTGAATTTTTGATAATATTATCTCCTGGATATTTATATCAATATCTTCTTCTACAAAATCTATACTGGCCTCTATATTCGTACGTAAATCAATTAAAATTTCTATTAATTCATGAATATGAATAGAAAAAAAACCCTGTAAAGAATTTAAAGAGGAACGAATAGATGATTCTGTTTCAGCATTAATTAAATCATCTATAGATTCTGCCTGAACTAAATCAATTTTTCCATTTAAAAATGCACGCTCAGAAAACTCACCTGGTTTTGCCAATCTAACATTATCTATAAGTAAAATGCGTTTCATCAATAAATCTATTATAACTGGACTACCATGTCCTTGTAATTCTAAAACATCTTCACCAGTAAAAGAACGAGGAGCAGGAAACCATACAGCAATACCTTTATCTAATATTGTTTTATTCTGATCTAAAAAATCTAAATAAGTCGCAAATCTAGAAGGGGGTATCTGACCTAACACCTTTATAGCTACTTCAGATGCTTTCATGCCAGATATTCTTAATATACCTACAGCACTTTTCCCGGGACTAGTGACTGGTGCAATTATAGTATCATTGTTTTTCATAAAATTTTCTTCTTTTAAAATATACTAAGATACTATTTAATATTTTTTTTATCTAATTTAGAAAAAATAAATCTTTGTTGTATAATAGTTACTATATTACTAATCATATAGTATAAAACCAAACCAGAAGGAAACCACAAGAAAAAAATAGTAAATATAATAGGCATAAGATTCATAATCTTATTGTGAACAGGATCAGAAATATTGTTAGAAGACATCCTATGAATAACAAACATAGTTAAACCCATTAATATCGGTAATATATAATATGGATCTTGACTGGATAAATCTTTTATCCAAAAAATAAAATTAGCATGACGTAATTCTACAGCACTCATAAGCATATAATAAAGAGAAAGAAAGATAGGCATTTGAATAAATACAGGCAAAAAACCACTGAAAGGGTTAATATTTTCTTTTTTATATAATAACATAATCTCTTGACTCATACGTTTTTTATCGTTACCAAATCTTTCTTTTAATAAATTAATTTTTGGTTGTAAAAAGCGCATTTTTGACACAGATAAATACTGTGCTTTTGTTAAAGGATATGTTAATGCTCTTACAATGAAAGTAATTATAATAATAGAAAAACCCCAATTCCCTATAATTTTATATAAAAAACTTAATAAATTAAATAAAGGTTGAGATAAAAACCAAAGCCAACCATAATCTATGGTTAAATCTAAATAAGGTGATACCGCAGCCATTTTATTTTGAATTTCAGGACCAATCCACAACGTAGACGATATCGTTTTTTTAGAATGAGGTAAAACGTGGATAGAAGACGATTGATAACCAATAGCAACGTCACTATGATCTAAATAAGAAGTATAGAAAGAATTTTGACTTGCACCGTGAGGAATCCACGCGGTAGAAAAATATTGTTGTAACATTGCAATCCAACCGTTTTGAGTTTTAATATATAAATTCTCATGTTTAACGATATTATCGAATTTATATTTTTTATATTTTTCATCAATGCTTGAATAAGCAGCTCCACGAAATGTTTGCAGTCCAAAATGATTAGCATTAGTGTCTTTAATTTTTGGCAATTGCATAGTTTGTTTTAGCTGTCCAAACATCTTTAACTCTAAATTTTTATCAGTAGAATTATATATGTCATGTTCAACTTGAATATCGTACTCTCCTGCTTTAAGAACAAATCTTTTTACATAAATAATACCTTGTGGATTAACATAGGTAATAGGAATAGATAGTTTTGTATCATTTTTTTTTAATAAAAAAAATTTCTGAGTAGCAGAATAATGTGGTCTATGATGGATATTTACATCGTCTAATCCATTTTTTCCAGATAAACCACTCTGCGCATGATAAATAAAATTAGAATTCGTCTCTAATAGTTTAAAAGGTTTTAAAGAGTGCAAATTTTCTTTATATTTTAATAAACTAGCTTCTTCTATATCACCTCCATATAAATTAATGTTTAAACTTATTACATCATTTTTTACAAAAATGTAATCTTTTTGCTGATTTTTATGAATATTATGAAATATATGATTTTCTGGTATATTTTTGCGATGATGTAAAACAAATTGATTCTGCCATGCTTGCCATAGCAAGAAAGAAACAAATAAAAAAGCAAAAATAAAAAAATTGCGTTGACGTGCCATAATTAACATTCGCTTTTTTCTTGAATTTTTGTTGATATGCAATTTAATTTATCTACATAAAAAATATAATAAGTATAAACAAACATTAAAACACATATAATATTTCCGTAAAAAATATTTTTATACAAAAAAAATATTAAATATGCAAAAAAAATAGGACAAAAAAAAGAAAATAATAAAAAATAATAACGCATACTATATTTATAAATTCGCGTTATAAAATGGTAAAAAGATAATATTATCGATAATAATATGACCATAAATTTCCTAATGTGTTAAGTATACTTTGATTATTTAAATAAATTATATTTTTTTTTGCTATGACAACAAAATCCATCGAAATTAATTTATTTTGTAATAACCGAAATGTTTCACGAATTAATCGTTTAATTAAATTACGTTGATAAGCATATTTTATATTTTTACGCGTAATACTAATTCCTAATCTAGGATATCCTAATAAATTATCTCGTCCAAGAATACACATTGCAAAAGTATTTTTTTTAAAAGGTTTTTCAAAAACATATTTAAATTCTGTAGAATTTAATAAACGTAATTGTTTACTAAAAAAATAATTTAACACTATATTTAGCCCTGCTATTTACTAGAAACCGTTAAACGTGCTCTTAATTTTGCACGTCTACGTGATAAAATATAACGACCATTTTTTGTTGCCATACGAGCTCTAAATCCATGAGAACGATTACGTTTTAATATTGATGGTTGAAAGGTTCTTTTCATAGTAATATTTACCTATCATATTTTAAAATATGCAATTGTAAGATTAATTATTTTAAGAATAATTATTCTTGACGATGCGATTGATTAACTGTATTTAAACTAGAATATATAAAAAACTCATTTATATTTCTTAAAAGATTAACTAGTTCAAAAAAAATATTTTTCATATTTTTATTCTGGTATGATATCAATATTATTGATTCTAAATCATAATAAAAAATAAAAAATCACTTCTTATAAATGCATAAAATATAAATGTACTGCATCTTGTCGTTATACTCACCTGTATTCAGGTGTATAACGATTCATGTAAAAATATCATATGTATATAAAATATATAAAAATAATAATTTATTAAATTACAGCTATTTATTTATTTTTGTTCGCTTGGAGTCTGCCGTGTCATTTTTTCTTTGGAAACAATGTCTTGACCGGTTACAAGATGAGCTACCTACTACAGAATTTAGCATGTGGATACGTTCTCTGAAAGCCGAACTAAAAGATAACATTTTAGAAATATACGCTCCAAATAAATTTGTATTAGAATGGGTCAAAGATAAATATTTATCTAAATTTCAAGCGATATTGCAAGGATTATATGGCTCTTATATTCTGTCTATTAAATTTAAAATATATAAAAATTCTATAGAAAAGAAAAAAATTTCTTATTTTTATCCAAATGATGATATCAAACCTATTGAAGATAAGATACCAATTTTACAAAAATCATCTTATCATTCGAATATTAACAAAAAAAATAATTTTGATAATTTTATTGAAGGAAAGTCCAATCAACTTGCACGAGCAGCAGCATGTCAAGTAGCCAAAAATCCTGGTACTTCATATAATCCATTATTTATTTATGGTAAAACAGGTTTAGGAAAAACACATTTACTTCATGCTATAGGAAACAACATTCTAACATATAAATACAATATTAAAATTATTTATATGCATTCTGAAGGTTTCGTTCAAGACATGGTTAAAGCTTTACAAAATAATAATATTGAAAAATTTAAATTGTACTATCGTTCTGTTGATGTTCTATTAATTGATGATATTCAATTTTTTGCTAATAAAAAGCGTTCACAAGAAGAATTTTTTCATACATTTAATACTCTTCTCGATGGAAATCAACAAATTATTTTAACATCAGATCAATACCCTAAAGAAATTAATGGCATTGAAGATCGTTTAAAATCACGTTTTGGATGGGGTCTGACAGTATGTATAAATCCACCGGATCTTGAAACTCGAGTTGCTATTTTAATGAAAAAATCAGATGAAAAAAATATTTTCTTGTCTTATGATATAGCTTTTTTTATTGCAAAAAAGTTAACATCGAATGTGCGAGAATTAGAAGGTGCTTTAAATAGGATTATTATTACTGCTAATTTTACTCATCGTAATATTACAATAGATTTAGTAAATGAAGCACTGCAAGATATTTTAGAATTACAAGAAAAACTGATTAGTATCGAGAATATTCAAAAAAAAGTAGCAGAATATTACAAAATTAAAATTTCAGATTTACTGTCTAAAAAAAGATCGCGTTCTGTAGCTCGCCCAAGACAAATGGCTATGGCTTTATCTAAAGAATTAACTAATCATAGTTTATCTGAGATTGGACATGCTTTTAATGGCAGAGATCATACCACAGTATTATATGCTTATCGAAAAATTAAAAAATTGTTCGAAAAAAATAATAATATTAAAGAAGATTTTTTTAACTTAACTAAAAAACTATCAATATAACCTTATGAAATTTAATATTCACAATAAAATACTCATTGAACATTTACATAAAATATATCGGTTATTGACAAAAAATATTTCTCTACCTATTCTTGAAAATATATTATTTAATATTGAAGACGGGACACTATCATTAACAGCTAGTAATCTTGAACTGGAATTAATTTCAAATATCACAATAAATACAGAATATCAACCAGGAAAAATTACTGTATCTGGTCGTAAACTATTGAATATTTGCCGTCATATACCAAAAAATTCGGTCATTAATATACAATTAATTAAGAGCAAAATACATGTTAAATCTGATAATAGTCATTATATTTTAACAACTTTATCTCCTGATAATTTTCCTCAAAAAAAACAATTTAATTGTATTTCAGAATTTTTTATCAATTCTCATATTTTTAAAGATATGATTGACAAAACTGAATTTTCTATGGGTAAACAAGATATTCGTTATTATCTTAATGGAGTTTTGCTAGAAAAAAAAGGTGCATTACTACAAATTGTAGCAACAGATGGATATCGATTAGCATTGTCACACACTTTAATTAAAAAAAATATAATAGATTTTTCAGTTATTATTCCTAGAAAAGGTATAGTGGAACTATCTCGATTATTGAATATTGCACCACAATTAATACATATTATAATTGGTAATAATAACATTAAAATAAATATAAATAATTTAATCTTTACAGCGCAATTACTTGAAGGAAAATATCCAGATTATAATAGTGTATTATTTCAAAGCATGAATAATCCCGTTATAATCAATACTATTGCACTAAAAAACTCATTATCACGTACAGCTATTTTATCACATGAAAAATTTTGTGGTGTTGATATTAATATCGGTAATAATCAATGTAAGATAACATCGGATAATCAAGAAGAAGAGACAGCAAAGGATGTGTTTAATATAAATTATTCTCAAACTAAAATAGAGTTCTCTATTAATGTGTATTATATATTAGATATCTTAAATGTTATTAAAAGTGAAAATATTTTACTATTTATTAATCCATCTCAATCTTCCATACAAATTACAGAAGAAAATGATAATTCAAATCTATATATTGTGATGTTATTAAAAAGTTAATATTAATCATCAAAAAATATCTTTTATATATAGTTATAAAAAATTAAATAATTTATTCATGATCAAGTACTATTTTGTATTTTATTTTAAATAATTAATATCATTCTAATTACATGTCATTCGTTATATAATATAAGGACTATATATGTCAAATCTTTACAACTCTTCTAGTATTAAAATTCTACGCGGATTGGATGCTGTACGTAAAAGACCTGGTATGTATATTGGAGATACTGATGATGGTAGTGGATTACATCATATGGTTTTTGAAGTAGTAGATAATTCCATCGATGAAGCTTTAGCTGGATATTGTAAAGAAATTACAGTTATCATTCATGCTGATAACTCTGTTTCTATACAAGATGATGGGCGAGGAATTCCAACTGATATTCATCCGGAAGAAGGGATTTCTACCGCAGAAGTTATTATGACAGTACTACATGCTGGTGGAAAATTTGATAATGCATCATATAAAATATCAGGTGGTTTGCATGGAGTAGGTATATCCGTAGTAAATGCTTTATCAGAAAAATTAGAGTTAATAATTTATAAGAACAAAAAAAAATATCAACAAATATATAAAAATGGAACACCAAAATCAGCTCTATCTGTAATAGGCACAACTAATATAACAGGTACATATATAAGATTTTGGCCTAGTTATAAAACATTTACAAATAATACTACATTTGAATTAGATATTTTAGCTAATCGCTTACGTGAATTATCTTTTCTTAATTCTAGTATTACTATCCATTTAAAAGATAAACGTTCTAATATACAAAATTGTTATTATAACAAAGGCGGATTACGCTCTTTTATTCATTTTTTAAATAAAAAAAAAACACCTATTCATAATAATATATTTTATTTTCATTGTATAAAAGACACAATAGAATTAGAAGTAGCTATGCAATGGAACGATTCAATACAAGAAAACATACATTGTTTTACTAATAATATACCACAAAAAGATGGAGGTACACATTTAGCTGGTTTTCGATCAGGAATGACGAGAACATTAAATCTACATATAGAACGAGAAGGATATAATAAAAAAAGCAAAACTACCATTATTGGTGAAGATGCACGCGAAGGATTATCGGCAATAATATCGATTAAAATACCGGATCCAAAATTTTCTTCTCAAACCAAAGATAAATTAGTATCTTCAGAAGCCAAACCCGTCATAGAATCATTAATTAATGAGCATCTTATTGAATATCTTTTAGAAAATCCATTAGATGCAAAAAATATTATTCATAAAATTATTGATGCCGCTAAATCTAGAGAAGCAGCAAGACGTGCACGAGAAATTAATAAAAAAAAGAATATGTTAGATATCGGTGCTTTACCTGGAAAATTATCTGATTGCCAAGAAAACGATCCGAAATTATCAGAAATTTATTTAGTAGAAGGAGATTCTGCCGGTGGATCAGCAAAACAAGGTCGAAATAGAAAAAACCAAGCCATCCTTCCTTTAAAAGGAAAAATATTAAACGTAGAAAAAGCTACATTCGAAAAAATGCTATTATCTCAAGAAATTATTTCGCTTACTACTGCACTAGGATGTGGCATTGGAAAAAACGAATATAATTTACAAAAATTACGATATAATAGTATCATTATTATGACTGATGCAGATGTAGATGGAGCGCATATTAGAACATTGCTATTAACCTTTTTTTATCGTCAACTCCCTGAATTAATTGAAAAGGGATATATTTATATTGCACAACCACCTTTATATAAAATCAAAAAAGGAAAACAAGAAAAATATATTAAGAATGATGAAGATATGCAAAAATATCAAATTAAAATGGCTTTGCATGGAATTACTTTTAAAAAAGAAGGAGTGGTAAAAAAAGATCGAGATACTCAAATATTTAAAAAAATAATATTACAGTATCATCATCTTCAATATATTTGCAAACAAAATAAAAATTCTCTACCCATGTTTATATTAGATGCATTAATATATCATTCACCATTAAAACAATTCACTAATCAAGAACAAGTTGTAAATTGGACTAATGAATTAGCACGGATTTTAAATAAACATAAAAAAAATAATATTTTTTATAAAGCAATTGTTAAAAAAAACAGTATACATAATGTTTTTGAACCGACTATAAAAATATCTACATATGCATATCATAAAGAATATGATTTAAAATATAATTTTTTTATAAGTAAAGAATATCTTTTAATCACTTCAATTGGTAAAAATTTTTATTATTTTTCTAAAAATCAAATATCTATAGAAAAGGGAGAAAAAAATTATTTAATAAAAAATATAAAAAAGACACTAACATGGTTGACATCAGAATCTAAAAGAGGATTATTTATACAACGCTATAAAGGATTGGGAGAAATGAACCCGGAACAACTATGGAACACTACTATGAATCCTGAAACGAGAAATATGTTACAAGTCACTATTCACGATGCAGAATCTGCAAGCCATTTATTTAGTACGCTTATGGGTGATGCCGTAGAACCTAGACGGCGATTTATTAAAAATAATGCTTTACAAGCAGAAAATATTGATATATAAAAATTAATAATTTTATATATTATTAAAAAGCTTGTTTTAAAAATTATTTTTAAATTTTCACAATACCTGCGGCAGGACAAACCAGCCGCCAAAATTATTTGATATACTAACATTCATTTAACTTTTCCGCCATTTCTAGAACTCGTAATTTTGCTATTGCTTTAGACAATTGAATGGACATATTATCTCTTTGTGCTTTTATAAGTGCACTTTTGATATATTCTTCAGCTTGTGTTTTTTCTTTTAAAATAGAAGCTCGATCTAAATCGATAGCATGTATTGCAAGATCTGCTAAAATAGAAACAACAGAAGGTTGAACTTCAAGTATTCCACCGGAGATGTAAATATATTCTTTTTTATGATCGAGATGTTTAATATATATCATACCAGGCTTAATAATACTCAGTAATTGAGTATGCCCAGAATAAATACCTAATTCGCCTTCAATACCCGATACTCTTATTGTTTTTACTAAACCCGAAAATATGCGCTTCTCGATACTTACAACATCTAAATAAAAAGCCATTAACATATCCAAATATATATTTATTATTAAATTACAATTTTTGTGATTTTTTTATTACTTCTTCAATAGAACCCACCATATAAAATGCTTGTTCTGGCAATGCATCATATTCACCTGCTATAATTCCCTGAAAAGCATGAATACTATCTTTAAGAGATACATATTTGCCGGGAGAGCCAGTAAATACTTCTGCGACAAAAAAGGGTTGCGATAAAAATCTTTGTATTTTTCGTGATCGTGTAACTAATAACTTATCTTCCTCAGATAATTCGTCAATACCTAATATTGCAATAATATCTTTTAGTTCTTCATATCTTTGCAATATTGACTGTACACTTCGTGCTGTTTGATAATGTTCTTCTCCGATAATTTCCGGATCTAACTGCCGGCTTGTGGAATTTAAAGGATCAATAGCAGGATAAATTCCTAATGCTGCAATTTGACGACTTAATGTAATAGTAGAATCTAAATGCGCAAAAGTTGTTGCAGGTGAAGGATCAGTTAAATCATCTGCTGGTACATATACGGCTTGTACAGAAGTAATAGAACCTTTTCTTGTTGATGTAATACGCTCTTGAAGAAGACCCATTTCTTCAGCTAAAGTTGGTTGGTATCCCACGGCAGATGGCATTCTTCCTAATAATGCAGAAACTTCTGTACCAGCTAAGGTATAACGATAAATATTATCAATAAATAATAAAACATCTCTTCCTTCATCACGGAATTTTTCAGCGATAGTTAAACCTGTAAAAGCAGCTCTTAATCGATTACCGGGAGGTTCATTCATTTGACCATATATCAATGATACTTTATCTAACACATGAGATTCTTTCATTTCGTGATAAAAATCATTACCTTCACGTGTTCGTTCACCAACACCAGTAAAAACAGAATATCCTGCATGTTCAATAGCAATATTACGAATTAATTCCATCATATTAACTGTTTTTCCGACACCAGCACCTCCAAATAAACCAACTTTACCACCTTTTGCAAAAGGACATATTAAATCAATAACTTTAATACCCGTTTCCAATATTTCTTGAGAACTCGCTTGTTCTTTATAAGCTGGAGGTGATCGATGAATTTCCCAGTATTCAATAGGATTATTATTTTTGCTTTTTAATGCCCCTTTTCCATCTATTGTTTCACCTAATACATTCAAAATACGACCTAATGTAGATTCTCCAACAGGTACTTGAATATAATGACCGAGATCGGTCACAATTAAACCCCGTTTTAAACCATCAGATGATCCCATGGCAATAGTTCTGACTATACCTGATCCTAGTTGTTGTTGAACCTCTAAAATAAGATTACATTGTCTATTTTTTACTGATAAAGCATTATATATTTTTGGCACTTCATGTTGTGAAAATTCGACATCCACGACAGGGCCAATAATTTGGATAATTTTTCCAAAAACCATTTGCAACCTCTGAAAAATTTCTAATTCACTGATACCGCTGAAGCTCCCGCAACAATTTCAGTAAGTTCCTGAGTAATACTCGCTTGACGTAATTTATTATAAATTAACTGTAATTCTTTAATAAAGTTATCACTATTATCTGCTGCTGTTTTCATAGCTACCATACGAGCGGCTTGTTCACTTGCAATGTTCTCCAAAATACTTTGATATACTTGTGATTCAATATAACGTTCAAATAAAAGATCTAAAATTAATTTTGAATCTGGTTCATATAAATAATCCCATTTTTTTATTTGAATAACAGGTTTTTTGATCTTTGATTGAATTAAAGGAAGTAACTGATAAATTGTTGGATATTGTAATAATCTATTATGAAACTTATTGTAAGCAATAAAAATTTTATCAATTTCATTATTTTGATATTTTTTTAATATAACTTCAACATTATTAATTAATTCTATAATTACAGGATAATCTCCTATATTACTTTTCTTTGAAAGAATATTTTTTTTATACGATTGAAAAAAAGAAAAACTTTTTGCTCCAAATAATATGAAATCACATGAAATATTAATCTGTTTCCAAGATTGTATTTTCAGAAGAACTTTCTTAAACAGATTAGTATTTAAACTACCACATAATCCTCGATCGGTAGATATTATAATCATACCAATACGTTTAGTAACTCTCTTTTCTAAGTAACTATGTTTATATTCTAAACTACCTTCTACAACATGATTAATAACATTTTGAATAATATCGGAATATGGACGACCTGAGCGCATTCTATGTTCAGCTTTTCTCATTTTTGAAACTGCAACCATTTCCATAGCTTTAGTAATTTTTTGTGTATTAATCACGCTTTTTATTTTATTTCGTATTTCTTTTTTTCCCCTCATTATTATCTCTTTAATAATTTTTTATGTGTATTTTCAAAATATTGTATAGAATTTTAAATTTTTTTAAAATTATTAATTAACATTATAAAATCTTTTTCTATTGTTTGATTAAACACTCCAGAATTATTTATTTCTTTAATTAAATCAGAATAATTTTTTTTAAAATAGATTAATATATCTTTTTCAAAGATACTAATCTGATCTAAAACAATATCATCTAAAAATTGTTTCTCAGAAATAAATAATAAAAGGCCTTGCTCAGCAATAGACATAGGTGAATATTGTTTTTGTTTTAATAATTCAGTAATTTTTTGACCATGTGTCAACTGTTTTTGAGTAATATCATCTAAATCAGATGAAAATTGCGAAAATGCAGCCAATTCTCTATATTGAGCTAATGCTGTACGAATACCAGAAGATAATTTTTTAATAATTTGACTTTGAGCCGCACTACCTACCCGAGAAACAGAAATACCCGGATTAACCGCAGGACGAATACCAGCATTAAATAAATTAGATTCCAAAAATATTTGTCCATCAGTAATTGAAATAACATTGGTTGGCACAAATGCGGATACGTCTCCTGATTGTGTTTCAATAATAGGTAGTGCTGTAAGTGATCCGGTGTTATATATTTTTATCTTATGATTTATTTGTTTTATTCTCTCTATTGTAATCCGTGCAGATCTTTCTAATAAGCGAGAATGAAGATAAAAAATATCACCTGGAAATGCCTCTCTTCCCGGTGGTCTTCGTAATAATAAAGAAATTTGACGATATGCTATAGCGTGCTTTGAAAGATCATCATATACAATTAAAGCATCTTTCCCTTGATCGCGAAAATATTCTCCCATAGAACAACCGGCATAAGGTGCTAAATATTGTAAAGTCGCCGCTTCTGAAGATGAAGCAACTACAATAGTAGTGTTTGATAAAGCATTATATTCTTCTAATTTTTTTACAACATTAATAATTGTAGACAATTTTTGTCCAATCGCAACATAAATACAGGGAATACCAAAGTTTTTTTGATTAATAATAGTATCAATTGCTAGAGCTGTTTTACCCGTTTGACGATCACCAATAATTAATTCGCGTTGCCCTCGCCCAATAGGAATCATGGTGTCAATTGCTTTATAACCAGTTTGAATAGGTTGATTAATTGTTTGACGTTCAATTACACCAGGCGCATCACGTTCAACCGGTAAATAACCATCGTTTTTAATAACACCTTTACCATCAATAGGTGCACCCAAAGCATTGACAACTCTTCCCAACATATTATCACCGACTGGTACTTCTAAAATTTTTCCAGTGCATTGAACACGAGTACCTTCGGTAATATGGGCATAAGGACCCATGACAACTGCACTGACAATATCTCTTTCAATATTTAATGCGAGAGCATATTCATTATTTGGTAATTGAATCATTTCTCCTGACATGACATCAGATAAACCATTAATTCTAATAATACCATCAATCACAGAAATAACAGTACCTTCATTGTAAGATTGATTAAACACTTCAAACTGAGAAATCCTTTCTTTAATTAATTGACTTATTTCTGTAGAATTTAATTGCATATATTATTATTCTCTTCAAACTTTAAAAAATTAGACAATTGTTTTAAATGATTATTAATAGATAAATTAAAAACAGTATTTCTAATTTTTATAATAATACCACCAATTATACTTGTATCTATTTTAGATGTAAAATTAATTCTACCCGTTACAAACTGTTTTAATATATTATTAATATTATTTATTTGATATTTTTTTAAATGATGAGATGAAATTAATTCCACATTAACAATATTTTTATATACAGACTCTAAAATTAAAAATTTTTTTAATATCTCATGCAATATATTTAAACGTTTATTATTAGATAACAATTGTATAAAATTTCTTCCATATTGATCAATTTTTTTTTGACCAATTAATAAAAAAAAGGACACTAAATATTGAGGTGCAACTGATCCAGATAAATAATATCTAATCTTTTCATGAGAAGCTATTTGATTCATTAAAATCAGCATTGATTTCCATTTTTCTATTGAATTATTTTCGATAGCCAGTTCAAAAATTGCTCGTGCATATGGTCGTGCAATTGTTTGCGACACTAACATAAATTTTTAACCTTAGACAAAGAATTGATTAAAGAATCTGTTAAATCTAAATTAATATTTCTGGGAATATGTTCTTTTATTATTTTTTCTGCTATTGCTACTGCTAATTCTACTGTTTCTTCCTGTAATATTTCACGCGCATCAATCATTTTAATATCAATTTCAGTTTGCATCTTAATAAAAATTTTTTTTGATTCTTCAGTTGCTTTATTGTGAGCTTCTTCTATAATTAATGCTTTTTGCTTATTTGCTTCATTAATAATTTTAGACGCTTTATCTTTAGTTTCTTTAATTTTTTGATTGATTGTTTCTTGCACTAATTGTAATTCTTTTTGAGCTTCATGTGCGCGTAATAATGATTCATGAATTTCTCTTTGTCGAGTTTCTATAGACAATAGAATAGGTGGCCATATATATTTCATACAAAACCAAACAAATAAAATAAATGAAATAACTTGTCCAAAAATTGTAGCATTCAGATTCACAAAAACACCTTTAATATTTTAATAAAAAAGTAATCTTTACGCTATCTAAACACGTAAAGATTTTACTTAAAAAAATTAAGAAATCGCAAAAAGCATATATAAACCGAGACCGACAGCAATCATTGGAATAGCATCGACTAATCCCATAATAACAAAAAATTGCGTTCTTAATATCGGTATCAAATCTGGTTGTCTTGCAGCACCTTCTAAAAACTTACTACCAAGGATACCAATGCCGATTGAAGCTCCAATAGCAGCTAATCCAATCATAATAGCTACTGCTATATATAACATATCAACATTTAAATGCTCCATTTAAAAAACTCTCCTAGTGATTTATTAGAATTATAGTTATGTTTTTTCATTATGAGATTGAGATGCTAAAGATAAATATACAATTGTCAATACCATAAAAATAAAAGCCTGTAATGAAATAATGAAAATATGAAAAATAGCCCATGGCACATGTAAAAAAAATTGCAACCACCACGGCAACAAACCTGCAATTAAAATAAAAATCATTTCTCCCGCATACATATTTCCAAAAAGTCTTAATCCTAAAGAAATTGGCTTTGATAATAATGAAACAAATTCTAACATAAAATTAAAAATAGAAAAAACAGGATGATTAAATGGTTGTAATGTTAATTCCTTCAAAAAACCTAATATACCTTTCATTTTAATACTATAAAATAAAATAAGAATAAAAACACCTAATGACATGGAAAGTGTGATATTCACATCTGCAGATGGTACAATTTTCATGGCTGGTAAAGAAAATATATTTTCACAAATAAACGGGAAAAAATCTATTGGAACTAAATCCATTAAATTCATTAAAAAAACCCACACAAATATTGTTAATGCCAAAGGTGCAATAAGAGGGCTATTTCCGTGATACATATTTTTTACATTATTATGAACAAAGTGAAATATTATTTCAACACTAGTTTGCAATTTATTAGGAACGCCTGTAGTAAAACTTTTAGAAACTAGATAAAATACACTTAAAAAAAAACATCCTAATAAAAGAGAAAATATTATTGAATCTAAATTTATAATAAAGTATTGTGAAGAAAAATGATTTGATGAAACAATTTTAAAAGTACGCAAATCCATTTGCAAATGATTTAAATGATGCGTAATATATTTCTGAAAATTAAAAGTTTCTTTTAAAACCATAATAAATTTTATACCTTTTGCATAATTTAATTATAGATTATATAACAAAAAATGTATAATAAAAAAATCTCCATAAAATTATATCATTTTTTGTAATAATATTTTGCAATAATTATTTTTTTTAAAAAATTGACAAAATCATAATTCAAAAACATGTAATATTAACATGAAATGTTTTTATAAGATTCTTTTTTTAAATGTATTAATAAAATTGATATAGCAGCTGGTGTAACCCCTGATATACGAGATGCCTGACCAATTGACATGGGTTTAACATCATTTAATTTTGCTATAACTTCACAGGATAAACCTTTTATTTTATTATAATCACATAAGGGTGATAAAAACGTGTTTTCATTATTGATATGACGTTCAATTTCATCTGATTGCCGTTTGATATATCCTTCATATTTTATTTTATTTTCTATTTGTTCTTTGATTTCTAAATCTACTTTTTCAGAAAATAATATTTTCATTAACTCTAATTTTTTATATGTAATTTCTGGGCGTTTTAATAATTCCTTAATAGTAATTGCTTTAGATAAATGAATATTTAAAAAACTATGTAAATTATTTGCATGTGTAGATAGAGGATGTATTTTAAAGTCATTTAAACGTTTCATTTCAGTATTCATGTTCAATAATTTTTTATTATAACGAGCCCACCTTAAATCATTTATTAAACCTAAATTACGCCCGATTTCAGTAAGTCGTAAATCCGCATTATCTTCTCTTAAAGTTAATCGATACTCAGCTCGGGAGGTGAACATGCGATACGGTTCTTTTGTGCCCTGTGTAGATAAATCATCGACTAGAACCCCTAAATATGCTTGATCGCGTCTAGGAAACCAGTATTCCGCATCTAATACACGAAGTGCAGCATTAATACCAGCCAATAATCCTTGAGCTGCAGCCTCTTCATAACCCGTTGTTCCGTTAATTTGACCAGCAAAAAATAAACCCTTAATTAATTTACTTTCTAACGTCAATTTTAAATCTTTTGGATCAAAAAAATCATATTCAATAGCATATCCTGGATTAATAATTTTAGCATTTTCCAAACCTTTAATAGATTGAATAACATTTTTTTGCACATCTAAAGGTAAACTCATTGAAATGCCATTAGGATATATAATATTGTCGGATAAACTTTCTGGTTCTAAAAATATTTGATGTGATATTTTGTTTTTAAAACGAATGATTTTATCTTCAATAGAAGGGCAATATCGAGGTCCAAAACCTTTTAAAAAACCAGTGTACATAGGACTTTTATCGAGATTATTAAATATAATCTCATGTGTTTTTTCATTAGTATGCGTTAAATAACAGGGAATTTGTTCAGGATGATTTGAAGGATCTCCCATAAATGAAAAAACTGGTACTGGTATATCCCCGTGCTGCACCGATAAATTTTTAAAATTAATAGTTTTTTTATCAATGCGAGGAGGTGTTCCAGTTTTTAATCGATTAACTCTTAAAGATAAAGAGCGTAAACGAAGAGCTAAATCAATAGAAGAGTTTTCTCCCATCCTTCCAGCTGGATAACTATTTAATCCGATATGTATTTTACCCCCTAAAAAAGTTCCTGTAGATAAGATTACAGATCTTGCATAAAAATTGTTATCATTTTTTGTGATAACACCCATAATTTCGTATTTTTCAATAATTAAATCTTGAACTTCTTGTTCTAAAATACATAAATTTTTTTGTTTTTTTAATCTATTTAATATTTCTATACGATATAATAATCTATCTGCTTGAGCTCTAGTAGATCTAACAGCTGGGCCTTTTTTAGAATTTAACATTCTAAATTGAATGCCTGCATAATCAATAGCTTGAGCCATTATACCGCCGAGCGCATCAATTTCTTTCACTAAATGACTTTTACCTATTCCTCCAATTGCAGGGTTGCAAGATAACACACCTAAACTTGATATCTTTTGCGTTAATAATAATGTTTTACAACCCATACGTGCTGATGCCATAGCGGATTCAGTACCAGCATGCCCTCCTCCAATAACAATCACGTCAAATTTTTTTAAATTACACATCTAACTAATCCTCACAGTGTTCGAAAAGTATTCTATATAGTATTAATATTTAATTCAAGATAAAACATGTTAAATTCAAAGATAATTTTAAAAACATTTTTTTTATCTTTTAGATGGTTTTTAAATCTTTTTTTAAAAAAAAAAGAAAAAATAATAATGATAATGATTATTATTATTAATAAAGAAAAAATCTGTGGATAAGTCATATACAGCATTGATAATAAAAGCAATTATGATATGAACTAAATGTGTATAA